>JAUWIN010000094.1 GCA_030605345.1 Candidatus Brocadiia bacterium | reverse complement strand
ACTGATTCGCGTTTAGCTCATGTTGGCAGAGGACCTCTCTGATCTTATGCGAGTTCTTGGTCATCTCTGGCGCCTCGTCGAGGTCGCCGCGGGTCCGGTACATGAGGCCGAGGTTGCCGTAGTCGCTCGCCATGCCTTCCTGCCGGCCGAGCCGCTTTTCGATTTCAAGCGATTTCTTGTGCATCTCCTCGGCCTTGTTGAGCTCGCCGCGCGTGAAATAGACGTTGCCGAGGTTGCCGTACTGGTTCGCCATGCCCTCCTGTAGGCCGAGCCGCTCGTTGATATCGAGCGCCTTCCTGTGCATCTCCTCGGCCTTGTCGAGGTCGCCGCGGGTCCGGTAAATGAGGCCGAGGTTGCCGTACTGACTCGCCATGCCTTCCTGCCGGCCGAGGCGCTCGCTGATCTCGAGCGATTTCTTGTACATCTCCTCGGCCTTCCCCAGCTCGCCGCGCGTCAAATAGATATTGCCGAGGTTGCCGTAGTCGCTCGCCATGCCTTCCTGGCGGCCGAGGCGCTTTTCGATTTCAAGCGATTTCTTGTGCATCTCCTCGGCCTTGTCCAACTCACCGCGCGTCCGGTAGATGAGGCCGAGGTTGCCGTACTCTCTCGCCATGCCTTCCTGCCGGCCGAGGCGCTCGCTGATCTCCAGCGATTTCTTGTGCATCTCCTCGGCCTTGTCCAGCTCGCCGCGCGTCTAGTAGATCAGGCCGAGTTTGCCGTTCTGTGTGGCCATGCCTTCCTGCCGGCCAAGCCGCTCGTTGATCTCGAGCGATTTCCTGTACATTTCCTCGGCCTTGTCGAGCTCGCCGCGCGTCTGGTAGATGAGGCCGAGGTTGCCGGTGGCGACGGCTTGAGCGGCTTCATCATTCCGGTCCCGGGCCAACGCCAGCACGCGGTTGAATGCTGCCTCGGCGTCAGTCAGCCTGCCCCTCAGCCGATGGATGTGTCCCATGCGGTTCAATGCGTCGAGGTCGTCGGGAAGCTGCTGGAGTATTTCGTTGAGCGCGGACTCGGCCGTGTCGACCTCGCCTCGCAGATACGCGACGGCGGCGATCTCGCGGTTGATGGCAACCGCCTCGTCCTGGAGCACTTGGCGGCGGTCGATCAGGAACTTCAGGAGTCGTTCCGTATCCCCGCTCTCACGAAGCTCCTGCACGATGCCCCGCGCGTCGGGCAGTGCGCGCCGTTCCGCCCCATCGGCGCGCGGGGTGGCAGCGGCCAACTGTTTCTTCAGTTCCTCGTTCTCCTCGCTGGATGGGGGCGCGTGGGCAAGTTGCCCTTGAAGCTCTTCCTTCTCTTGGCTAAGTTGGAGATTTTGGTCAAGAAGCGCTTTCTGGATTGCGCTTTTCTCCATCACCGTCCCGACGACGCTCGCGATATCCTTGCCGTCAAGTCCGTGATGGGAACTTGCGTCAACCGTTTCCGCGGTCACGTGCCCGAGCGCCGTCTGCTGGACGGGGCTGTGATCGCGGGTCCTGGCGTCGAGATTCACGGCTGACGAGGAGCCGCCGTTGTTTTCATCCTCCTTTTTTGCGAGTGGCCCGAAGTCCGACCACCACCACAGGAGCACCAGGACAAAGAGGGCGACGCCACCGACCGCCTGGATGCCCAGCTTGCCGCCCAACCCAAGATCGGCCTCATAAGCCAGCAAAATATCGCCGGTCAAGAAGGAAAGACCGGCAAGTAACGAACTGATGAAGGCGAGAATACGCTTCTTGTGCCGTGGCAGATTCTTCGGCCCGAACCAGAACACCACGAGCAGGAAAACCAGCAAAAGTGAACCGAAGATCCAGCTTGCGATTGCCATCGCACACAGTCTCCCGAACTGATGCGAATTACCGAGTGGCCGCGGCGCAGCGTGGTGTGTGGCTGCCGAAAGACCTGACCGCGCCGGTCCCAGATGATACACCCGTGCCGCCCGCGTGTCAAAGTCTGCGGTCGCGTTACTGATCCGGCTTTTTGGGGAACAGCACCGATTTCGTGAGGAGTACGAACTTGTGTTTCGTTGCCGGGGGCTCGCCGGCGGCGAGCCAGAACTGGCCCGATGCCGGGCGGAATACTATGCTTTGCATGGTGAGGCTGTTGAAGGCGCAATCAGAAAGAATTTTCCTGACCAGTTCCTCGTCCACCTTACGTCCGTCCTTCAGTGCTTTCTTGATCCGCGGGAGGCGCCAGCACAGCCACGGGATACCCAACTCCTTCGACGTGAAATGGTTCGTCGAATAGATTACTCCGTTCTTCGGCCTTCGGACCGCCACCGTCCTGATGCCGAGTTCGGCGCACGCGGCGTGGCCGTGCGCATCGCATATCATCAGGTTGTTGGTCGAGGTTCGGGCGCGTTTCTTTATCGTTTGCAAAACGTCGGCGGTCACGCTGGCATTGGTGAGGGCGGTGCGGAAGACCATCGCGTAGGGCGTGGCGGCGAGCTGCCACCCGCGCAGATGAACCTCCATTACGGCTGCGACGACGCCCACGTCGTTCATGCCCGAGAGCACTCCGACCATGCCGGGGAAGGTGACCGATGCGACGGCGCGGCCTTTTTTCGGGTGATAGACCACGACGCAGCTGTATTTGTGTGCAACACCCAGCGTCGGGAAATCGAGGTTGCGGCCGAATATGGGCTGCTTGTCGGCCGAGCGGTCGCCCACCGCCACCACGGCGGTGCAGAAGATGGCTCTCTTGATATCGAAAACCGTGTTCACCAGCAGCACGTCTTCGTATTCGACCTCTGCGCTTTTTGCAAGGGCTTTCATCTCCTGGATGTAGTGCTTGGGGATGCTTTTCTCCATCTCTCGTGAGAGTTTGAGCACGAATTTCCGAAGGCCGATTTTTATCCCAGCAGGCGTGAGGACCCTGTCCAAATACTGCTTGATGAGGAACTTTATCTGAGGCTTGAGGAGTGCTCCGTACTGCTCGCCCATCTCGGCGTGGGTGCCATACAGGTGGATGACGGGCACGCCGTGGATGAGTTTGAGCGAGGCCGGGCCGTGCGTCGCCTCCTCGAACTCCGCCGCCTGAGCGGCGGTGCAAAGAACGACGAGTGCGGAGAAGATAAGCCGCCCGATACGAGACACCGGTAGCATCGCCGCCTCACTGTCAGATTAGTTCGAGACCGCCCATGTAAGGCCGGAGCGCGTCGGGGACGCGCACACGGCCGTCGGTCGTCTGGTATTGCTCGATGATGGCGAGGACCAGCCTTGCGAGCGCCACGCCGGAGCCGTTGAGGGTGTGGACGAACTGTGGCTTGCCGTCCCCTTCGCGGAACCTGATGTTCGAGCGCCGCGCCTGGAAGTCTCCGTAGTTGCTGCAGGAGGAGACTTCGAGCCACCGCTCGATGGCGGGCGCCCATACTTCTATGTCGTAGCACTTGCCCGCGGCGAAGCTCATTTCGCCGGTGCACAGGCGCATCACGCGATACTCGATGCCGAGCTGGCGGACGACCTCCTCGGCGTTGTCGAGCAGTGCCTCAAGTTCCTGGTGCGACGTCTCCGGCCGCACGAACTTGACCAGTTCAACCTTGTCAAACTGGTGGACGCGCATCAGGCCTCTGGTGTGGCGGCCGTAACTGCCGGCTTCGCGTCGGAAGCAAGCGGTGTAGGCGGCGTAGCAAATGGGCAGTCGGGCGGCGTCGAGCACCTGGTCCCGGTGCATGTTAGTGACTGGCACCTCGGCGGTGGGGATGAGGAACAGGTCGTCGATTTCGCAGCGGTACATGTCTTGTTCGAGTTTCGGGAGTTGTCCTGTGCCCGTCATTGCCTTGCGGTTGGTGAGGAACGGTGGGAACACCTCGGTGTAGCCGTGCTGCTCGGTGTGGAGGTCGAGCATGAAGTTGATGAGCGCCCGTTCGAGTCTTGCTCCCGCCGCTTTATACAGCACGAAGAAGGGTTCGGCGATTTTGGTGGCGGCCTCGAAGTCGATGATGTCGAGTTGTTTGGCGATGTCCCAGTGCGGCTTGGGCTGGAAGTCGAACGTCGCCCGCTCGCCCCAGTGCTTCATCTCGACGTTGTCGGTTTCATCCCTGCCGATTGGGGTGTCTTCTGCTGGGATATTGGGGAAGGTGAGCAGGGCGGTTTGGAATTGCTCGTCCAGCGCGGTGAGTTCCGCCTCCATCTGCTTGATTTTTGCGGAGATTTCGCGGGTTTCCTTTACCAGGTCGGCGGTTCTGCCGCCGGATTTCTTGAGTTCGGCCACCTTGTTCGAGTTAGCGTTGCGCTGGCCGCGGAGGTGTTCCGCCTGCGTCGTCAGTTTGCGGCGCCGCCGGTCCAGGTCCAAAAAGCCGTCTATGTCCACCTTTTCCAGCTTGTTTTTCGCCGCCTCACGGACGGTTTCCGGATTTTGCCTTATGAACTCGAGGTCTAACATTCCGCTTCCCCAGGCCGCGCAACAGACTTGCGTGTGGCTGCTATATTATGCGGCTGCGGTAGTATGTCAAGCCCCGCACGTACAGGCTTATCAGACCGTGGAACATTTACGGCGGCACTCGTAACCGACGGCTATTGTCTCGTTTTCTTCCGGCGGCAGCATCGGAGGGCCAGCGCGGGCAACAGGAGCGCCGCGAGCGTGATTATACAGGGCGCGCACTCCGCGCTGGTCTGGGGGACCTCGGGGGCGGTGCTTCTTGCACTCCCGCACCACAGGCCCCAGGGCCATGCGAGTTGTGGTTTCGCACGGTCTTCTCCCCGGATTCTCTTCAGAGCCGCCCGCGCTGGGTCAAGCGCCGAATCCTTTTCCAGCGCCATCAGCAGGGCTTCTTCGGCCAGGCGGTTCTCTTTCTTCGCCTCATAGGTCAGCCCCAGACCGTAATAGAGCCAGGCGTATTCCGGCCATCGCTGTATCGCCTGTTCAAATATCTCAATTGCCTGGTCGTGGCGGCCGATGTAATGATAACAAAGCCCCAGGTTGTAGCGGGCCTCGCGATAGTCGGGCGCCAGCGTGAGCACGCGTTTGAGATTTTTGATAGCGGCTGAGTACTTCTGACGGGTGGCCAACACCAGCGCCAGTTGGAACCGCGCCGCGGGGTGGTCAGGATTGGCGGCGACGGCGGCCTCCAACTGCTCCTGCGTTCCCCTGTGGTCTCCGGCGTCCGTCAGTAACTTGGCCAGGGCTATCCTGGGGCCGGGGTCATCCGGTGCGAGTCGGACTGCGCGGCGGTAGTATTTTTCGGCTTCCTTCTCCCTGCCCACCAGGCGGAAATGCGTGCCCATGTTGACCAATGGGTCGGGGTAAAGCGGCTCGATCCCGGACGCCTCCTTGAAGTGCCTGCTGGCGCCCTCCGGTTGTCCAGCCGCCCAGAGTGCCACGCCGAAGTTGTTGTGGACGAGCGGGTCATGGGGAGCGAGGGCGAGCGCGCGGGAATAACTGGATATGGCTTCGGGCAGCCGACCCATCCGGCGCCAGGCGACGCCGAGTTCGGCGAGAGTCTCGGCGTCGCCGGGGTCCAGTTCCCCGGCCTTCATCAGAGACTTGATGGCGCTCGTCTGGTCGCCCTGGGCGCTGATGGTCTTGCCCAGTTCGAGGTGTGCCAGTGCCCAGTTCGGGGCCAATTTTACGGCTGTGGAGAGGTGCGAACGCCTCTCCATCAGGGTTTCTGGCGTCCGCGCATCGCCAAGGGCGAGCGCCCGCTCGAAGGCCGCAAGGGCCGCTTCGGGCAGGAGTTCACCCTGAAGTTCATCCTGAATTGGGGCGGCGCTGGCGGTCGTCTTATGCGCCGGCATCAGCCAGCCGACGATATCTGCCGCTGCTCGTCGTGCCTTGACGTCGGGCGCGGGTTCCCCACCGGCGTAGGTCAGTTGGCAGCGGCGCTGCCGGGGACGCCCTTTGCGGCCGCGCAATTGCACCGCGACCTCGAGCAGTTCCGGCGCGATGTCGAGCGCGGCCAGGACATCGGCGCCCTCGCCGTCAGGTCGCCAGCGAGTGACGTCCACAAGCCTGCCCCGCGCCATGCGAATGGTGCTGTGCCTCAAGATGCGCTCGACAGTCCGCGGGCACGGCGCCGCGGGCGCGGTCTCGGCCCGCAGGAACGTGACGGTCAGCGGTCTGGCATCTGCGGCCAGCGCCGACTGTTCACAGACGACCTTTGCCGCCAGCGGCAGGAGCAGCGCCGCCAGAGCGACCTTTGTGATGGGAAAACAGTTCACTTTTTGGGTGCGATGGCAAAAATCTGGCCGCGTTGCGAGATCAGACAAATAATTTCCTCTTGCGTCTGATCGACCACGTCAACGAAAGGCTTCGTAGGTTCAGACCAGATGACCTCCCCGGTGCCGGCGTCAAGTTTGCACAGCGAACCGGCATTTGTGAGCACAAAGATACTGTCGCCCGAAATAGCAACAGGCTTCACCACACCGGGCGCCCGCCAGCGCTGCTTCCCGCTGTCGGCGGAGACGGCATAGAGCCCGTCGCGCTCGGCGGTGTAGTAGAGGACGTCTCCGCCCGCGGACAGCCACGGCCCGCCGACGACGCGGCCGCTGCAGCAATGCGTCCAGGCTTTTGAACCGTCGTCGATTCTGAACGCCAGCATTTCGAACTTCTCGGTGCCAGTGAACATCAGCTTTTTGGTTGCCAGCAGGCCGCCGACGGGCCTGCTGCCAAGGTCGGTGACATCGCCGGTCAAACGCGTAGTGGTGTCATAGCTGGCAAGCTTTCCGTTGTCGGTCGCGGCGTAGGCGGAGCCTTCACTATAGAATGGAGTGACGAAGACCCGGCCGAACGCGCTGAACCGCCACGTGGGGAACCGGTGGCCGAACTCGAACCCGCAGACGTCACCGGTCCAGCAGCCGAACACGAAGTATGCGTAATCGCAGTAAGGCCGTGAAGAGGGCTGGATATTGGTCTCGAAGCGCGACTCGTCCTTGCCGCTGCGCTTGTCAATCACGTGTATCACGTCGCCGGCGCTGATGACCACGTAGCGGTCGTTGAATCCGGGAGGTGTATCGGGCCGCTGCCCCAGGTCCAGGACCCATCTGGTCAGGCCGCTCCGCAGTGCGATGGAATACATCTTGTTCTTCCTGGTCACCAGGTAAAGGTAGCCGTCGCTGAGGTCGGCCGAGCGGACTCCGGAGCCGTCCAGCGCCACATTCCAGAGCAGCTCGAGGTCCCGGTGCTGGAGTGTCCGCTGGCTGAGGAGTTCGGATTTGATTTTCTGTGGGGCGGCAGGGGCCCCCTTGGCCGGCTCGGCGCCGGGCGGGGCTTCTGCTGCTGCGGCCGCTGCCGGCGCTGTGGCGTCTTCGGCAAAAAACACCAACTTCGGCGGCTTGTGGCCCTCCTGATATTTCCTGACCAGCATGTTATGGAGTTCCCGGAACTTCTCCGTGGAGCGGCTGCCGCTTTTGGACATGGCGGCGCTTATCTTGCTGAGGGCCTCTTCCATTTCCTCGTTCTTTTGTTCGAACTGGAGGGTGAACCCGGCTTCCATCTTCTCGGTAACTTCTCGCGGCACGCAGCCGCTGGCGCAGAGGCAGAACAAAACCGCCCCCACCGCGACGGCTGTTGGTGCTACTTTGTCGAGTTCGTCAGCTTTGCTCAAGCCGAGCCTGCATATTCTGGTCATGGAGTAATCACCCGTAGAACATATACCACAGAAAACAGAGTTGACAAAGCAGCACTATCTACGTTTCGTCCTCAGGGACTCGGTGCCTGGCACCGAACTTTCGAGTTTCATTCATCGCCGTATTGCCCTGATTTCCCTTGCGCGCGCCTCTAACTGTCTCTGTTTGGCCTCGTCGCCCATCTTGCCGTAGAGTAGCGCCATGTTTTCCAGTACTGTCGCCACAGAGGGATGGTCTTTACCAAGGGCCCCTTCGTGAATGTCGAGCGCTCGCTTGTAGAGCGGCTCGGCCTTGGCGTAGTCGCCCTGCGCGCGGTAAAGTTCGGCCAGATTGTTCAGGGACGTCGCCACAGAGGGGTGGTCTTTACCAAGTGCCTTTTCGCGAATCTCGAGCGCCCGCTTGTAGAGCGGCTCGGCCTTGGCGTAGTGCCCCTGTTCGCAGTAAAGCCCGGCCAGATT
>JAUWIN010000058.1 GCA_030605345.1 Candidatus Brocadiia bacterium | reverse complement strand
CGTGGAGTTCGACGTGCATACCGGGGCGGTCCTCCGCAGGCTCCCGATTGCGACCGCGCGGCCGATGGTGCCCGCGGAGAACGGTGTAGTGGTGGCGACGGCGCCCGACAGGCTGGTCTATGTCGCCGACCCGCACGAAAGTGACCTCCCAGAAAAGATGCACACCCTGGCCGAGAAAGCAGCGAAAAAAGAAGAAACCGAGACGGCACTGGCAATAGCCCGGCTGGTCACGTGCTATGTTGACCCCGCAGACCTGACCGCACACGAACTGGCGCTGAAACTCGGCGGCGGGAACTCCCGCCGCGCTGGAATGCTCTACACGATGCTGCTCTCATCTACCGACCCCTTCGCCCCGAAGACCAGGGAACTGATGAGGAGGCACCTCCGCCACGCGCCGCAGGAGCCGAGTGGAGCGGCAAGGGTGTTCGACCTCGTAATCAGGGCACATACAGAGCGGGGGGCCGTGCGTGACGCCGCCGAGGCGTTCGAGACACTGAGCAAGAACCGAAGAGACGTGCCCGTGCTGCGGGCCTTGCTCAGGCTGCAACTTGCCGCCGGCGAAAAACAAAATGCCATCGAGACGGCCCGCCTCCTAGCCCAGCTCGACGCGGGAGGAGCTGAAACTGCGTGCTCGCTCCTGGCCTCAAACGGGCTGGAGAAGGAGGCACTGGAGATTGCCTCACGGGTCGCTGTCCCCAAGCGGGCAACCCCATTGTTGTATCTCGCGCTCGCCGTCTCCGGCAGGGCCGGCCTGTTCGAGACGGCCAGGGACATGCTGGAAGAGTCATCCGGGCTCCTCTCACGACGGGCCCGCGGCCACTACCTGGCTTATTTGCTCTCAAGCGCCGGTGTTGCTGACCGAGCACTGAAAAAATACGGCGACACCATCGGGCGGCGCCTGGCTCGGTTCCGCGAACTTCTGCTGCAGCGGCGCGGCGTGCTGGAGGCGAAGAAGCGCCCGGAAGAGCTCCAGGAAATCGAAGCGGAAATCGAACTGCTCAAAAAGGTCCAATTCCCCTGACCCTATCGCTGGTTTGACCCGCAGCTTGCGTTGTGGTGTCGGACCTTGTAGCTCAGCATGGCGTCCAGTCCGAGATGGCTCTCCGCACTTCTTCCGCCACAGCCGCCGCCGGAGGAGAGGCATCGACCCGGACTATCTTCTCGCCTTCCTGTTCGAGTGCTGCGGCAATTCTCATGTAGTTGGCCCTGACAACAGCCATGTTGTCCGCCGTCTCGAACACCTCGTGCTTCTCCCTGGCGCCGACGAGACGCTCGTAGGCCGCCTCAGCGTCCAGATCGAGAAGAAGCGTCAGGTCCGCCCGCCGAACGTGCCTGTTCAACTCGCGAACCCAGCCCAGATCGCAGCCGACCGACTGATAAGCGAACGAGGAGAGGTAACACCTGTCGCTGATGCCCCACTGGCCGCGTTCGAGGGCGGGAATCACCGTGCGGTTCATGTGATCGAGGCGGTCCGCCGCGAACAAAAGTGCGAACAGCTCCGGCTCGACTTCCCTGCCTTCGCGTCCGGGCATCTCGCCCGACAACGCGCGGCGAACCGTCCGCCCCACCGCGCCGTCCGTCGGCTCGGCCGTCTCGACGACGTCGAGGCTCCGCTCCCGCAGCCACTTGGCCGCAAGTTTCGACTGCGTGGTCGTGCCGGCGCCGTCGATGCCTTCAAAGACTATGAACTTTCCTTCCGCCATGGCGCGTCCTTGCTGGGGTTTCAGGAGTCAATCTACCGTCGGCCTTGCCGCGGGGCAAGCAAAATCACCCCCTGCCTGGCGCGCTGTCAACCCCAGCAGAGAAAAAATCTCGTGTCACAGTGGAAAAACTTTCCCCGAAAGCCTTACCTTTACCTCGGCGCCAGGCACTACCCCTCGGTACTAGGCACAGAGGTTGGCACCGAGGTTGATCGTTATTGCCCCACAGCAGCCAGCGCCAACCCACAGCAAAGTTGCATTAAAACTCTCTGAAAGAATGAATATAGGCGTTCAAGTTTCAGCCGCGCGGATCGCCACACGGCAACGGGTCGGACATTTATCGGTCGGTGGTGGAACGCACCTTGTCTTGGCTTCATCAAAAGCGACGTCTCCGTGTTGGATACGAGCGCCGTGACGATATTCACGAAGCGTTTCTCTCTATAGTTTGCATCCTGATCTGTTGGAACCGTTTGAAGCTCGTCACTTCGTTTTTTTAGGCGCTCTAAGTCCCGGGTGTTACAGATTACCCACTGAGGCCACGAGCTCATCCACTCCCGATAAAAACGTTACGATGGACTTCGAACGTCTGAAGGGCACCGCGGCATGAGGCAACTGAGGCGTTACTCGTACAACCGTGGTTTTTATCTTGATCACTCTGCTCGGGCGATCTAAAATTGGCTGGATGGAAGTCCAGAAACCCTATGACATTGTGAACAGAGAGGGTCAGTGGCGGCACAGGCTGGTGTGACAATCGTTACAACGCCCACCGAAAAGTGGCTCAAGGACGAGCTCGCCTCGTGCGAACATCGGTTCCTTGCTGCCAGCCCCTATGTGACTGATTACCTCCGGAGACTGGCGGCGCCCCTAGACAGCGCGGTGGAACGAACGCTGTTGACGTCAACCGATCTACGGAGCTTCGCTCTTGGCTCATCAGACATCGAGTCGCTCTGCAAGCTAGCTGATGAAGGTACGAAGGTGCTCAGCCAGAATGGGCTGCACGCTAAAGTGTATGTCGTCGACGACCATTGCGCTCTCGTTACCTCGGCGAACGCAACGCGAAGCGGAATGACAAAAAACCATGAATGCGGTGTGGCAGTCGATTCTGCCGAGATCGTGAGCAACTTGGCTGCACAGATCCTTTCTGGGTTCGGCGCAGCCGAGCGCCCGTTGATGATGGGGTCAGAAGATTTGGTTGCCATACGCGAGTCGATCAGGGCTATCAGGCCGCTTTTACCGCCGATGTCGGAAGTGGAAGAGCTGATCGCGCGCCACGAACAGCCGCACCGATTGGAGGTTACAGACGTTGATGGGCTTGTGGAAAGTTTTTCCGGTTGGACACGACTTGCCTTGCGGGGTGTTTTCCAACAACATGACGATTTGTTCTCGCTTGACGAGGTTTTCAGTACATGCGAGCCGGCCGCGGCGGAAGAGTATCCAAACAACAAGTGGCCCCGCGCCAAGCTACGTCAGCAGCTTCAGCGACTTCGTGATCTCGGCATGGTAGATTTCCTTGGCGGCGGGAGCTATCGGAGAACCTTCACAGTAACCTGAGGGCCGAGGCGCGATGAACATCCGACTGACTGTTCGGGCCGAAATCGACGCTGAGTTATTCGACACGAACGAATACGACCGGGTGCAAGCTATTGTCAAGCACTCAAACGGTGTGGTCTACACTTGGAAAACGACTGGGCACTTCAACTGGCTCGAGCGCGGATACAAGCTCGCCGACAGGCTGGGCTTCCTCGTCCTTCCCAAGCAATTGCCCGAGACGATAGACCTTGACGACGACCCGATTGGCAACAACCAGATATAGAATGAGCGTACTGACACGACTTCGCACGAAGGGGTCGTGTCTGACTGGCCGTAGGCGCGCGAATGTTCGAGTCGAGGGCCGAGGTCTCGTCGAACTTCGTCGCTGTGGCCAGATTCGACCTAGATAACCCGGACATTTATAGTCGTGTTATGGCGGATTACGATCTGGTCCGCGATACCATAACGACGACCGGGTTTGATTCCCTCACCGGTAGGATGGGTGACTTGGTGCAGCCGCGCACGAAGGGCCCCGGTCATGGTAGCCGAAGCCGAGCGTTCTATGCGCGGAAGACTTTCGTCTCTCACATTCTCGGTTTATAGCCGCGAACAGCACCTCGGTGCCAGGCACCGAGGTTGCCGAGGTTGATCGTTATTGCTCCACAGCACCCAGCGCCAACCCACAGGAAAGCTGAATTAAGTAAGGCGTCGCCCAAATTCCCAGCACTTACAACTCTTCATTGTGCGAGGCACAATGAGCCCCTTTCAGGGATCTTCATGTAGTATGTTGATTCTTTGGAGGCGAATACGTGCGCAGGTTTTGGACACCCCAAAAGTGTCTTGAAGGGTCGACAGTATCTGAAAGAAAGCGTGTTGGTTGCATGGTTGCTTGTCGACGTAGATCGGCCCACGACGGGCCGGGCTAAGACCTAGCCGGTCCTGTTTTTCAACCACAATCCGCTTTACCATGGGTCGGGGCATGAGCAAAGCGGCTGCGAACACATTCGCCTGGAATTCAATCCAATCACTAGTCGATACCAGTTTTCTTGCACCTGGGGACCAGGGTTGTAGTTCCTTATCACCGTCGTCAATTTGCTTCGCCGGTTCCGTCCTGTCGTTCAGGTAAAGGGGTTTGTGTCTGTGCAGGTGCCAATGTGCTATCTCGTGCGCCGCCGCGAAGCGGAAAACTGGGCCGTGCTCTGCCAAGACCTGTTGGTTAAAGTAGATGGTATTCCTTGAGAAGATGATCCCCGCCCGCACGCCATGCCTTGGGTGACCAGACAAGTCCTCTTTTCCGATTGCTACGCCGCGTGTTTCGTGTAAGTAAATCAGGACCTCGTCCACAGGTGCCTTGCCGGGGTTTTGCAGACAGTGTCCAATCGGCTTGGGGGTCTGTCCCGCATCGTCCCGAACATCTGAGTAGAACTCCTCAAGAAACTCGTACGCTAATTGCTCGAGATCATTCTGGGAGAGGAACGGCCTGCCTGTTTTGGCATCGTAAGTTATCTCTTCCACTTTCATGATTGCGTTTGCAGGGTGAGTTCCCTGCCGTCTTTCTTCTTATGCTTTCGGCCTTGTTTGAATGTGTCTCCCCCGGAGTGGAGCGGCGAGGTCCTCATGCTCAGAGGTCTTCCGAGGCGTGCTTTTTTGCAATCTCCTGGCTGCGTTTTGCCAGCAGCTGGCACAATTCGCAGGAGTCGTCGGGGCAGCATCGGGTTATGGGCTCCTCCCCCCTTTTGATCTTCCCACGGAGTCGTTCTCTGTAATCTTTTATGGCGGAGTGGAGTGCTTCTTCGGCGAGGACGGAACAGTGCCGTTTGCGCGCCGGCAGGCCGCCGAGCGCCTGTGTCACTTCCCGGTTGGTAATCTTGAGCGCCTCGGTCAGTCGTTTGCCCTTGACCATGTCCGTCAGGACGCTGGAGGTGGCGATGGCGGCGCCGCAGCCGAAGGTACGGAATTTGGCGTCGCTGATTCTGTCGTTCTCCACCTTGATCTGAATCTCCATTACATCGCCACAGACGGGATTGCCGACCCTGCCGACGCCGTCCGGGTCTTTGATGGTGCCGACGTTGTGTGGCTGGAGGAAATGGTTCATCACTTCGTCGGTGTATTGTTCGCTCATTGCTGGCCTCCTGTCATTGGTCGCTGGTTGCGTAGAGCGGCGAGATCGCCCGCAACTGTTCGATGGTTTTGGGCAGCACTTCGAGCACCTTGTCCACGTCGGCCTGGGTGTTGCTGCGTCCGAGGGTCAGTCTCAGCGAGCCGTGCGCCACCTCGTGGGGCCTGCCCATCGCCAGGAGGACGTGGGAGGGCTCGAGTGTGGCGCTGGTACAGGCGGAGCCGCTTGCCGCACAGATGCCGGCGTGGTCGAGCCGCAGGATTATTCCTTCGCCCTCGACGCCCTTGAAGCAGAAGTGCACGTTGTTCGGCAGCCTGTTATGCCGCGGGCCGCTGAGGGTGGCGTCGGGAATGGACGCGCTTATGCCGTCGATGAGCCGGTCGCGCAGGGCGGTCAGGCGTTTGGTTTCGTCGTCCAGTTCCAATCGGGCGAGTTCGGCCGCTTTGCCCAGGCCTACGATTCCGGCGACGTTCGACGTGCCCGACCGCTTGCGGTTCTCCTGGTCGCCGCCGTGCATGAATTTGTTGAGCCGTGTGCCCTTGCGGACATAGAGCGCGCCGATTCCCTTCGGCCCGTAGATTTTGTGGGCCGAAATCGGCAGAAGGTTGCACCCGAGCTCGTCGACGTTGACGGGTATCTTCCCGAGCGATTGGACGGCGTCGGTATGGAGTTGCACGCCGCGCTGTGCGGCAATCCTGCCGATTTCGGGGATTGGCTCGACCACACCGACCTCGTTGTTCGCGTGGATGACCGTAATCAGGATGGGGTCGTCGCGGATTGCGGCGGCGACGTGGTCAGGCGAGACCAGCCCGTCGCCATCGACGTCAAGCCAGGTCACCTCGAAGCCCTGCTTCTCGAGGCAGCGACAGGTCTCCAGCACGGCGTGGTGTTCAATTTTCGAGGCGATGATGTGGCGGCCCTTTTCGCGGAGTGCGCAGGCGGCGCCCTTGACCGCCCAGTTGTCCGACTCGGTGCCGCCGCTGGTGAAGTAGATTTCTTGCGTTCTCGCGCCCACTAGCGCCGCCACCTGGGCACGGGCGGCATTCATCGCTTCCTTCGCCGCGGCGCCGACAGAATACAGGGTCGAGGGATTGCCGAACTTCTGGGCGAAAAACGGCAGCATCGCCTCCAGCACCTCCGGCCGCACCGGCGTGGTGGCCGCGTGGTCAAGGTATGTTACGTTACCAGCGTCGGCCCGACGTTTATCGGTCATCGAGGGCCCCCGGAAATCGCAATCTACTGCTGGAATGCTGTAATCCGCGCTCCAGCGTGAATTATAGCGCCGCGCCATGAGCGCCGCAAGTATCTGGGTCCCAACCCTTGGCTTCCTCTGCCTTCTGGGCAGGCTTGAGAACCGGTTTCTTTTCTGGCGTTTGGAGAACTTTTGTGTTAGACTTACGTTAGAAGGATTGCGGGGGCGTTTGGCCGGGGCACGCAGCTCTCGGCAAACTGGCAGGAGGTAAATCAGAAATGGAACAACTAACACCGAAGGAATGGGCGGAGGGGCAGCTGAAGAGGGCGCCTTCGTTCGGAATAGGGGTGGGTGTGGTCACCCTGTTCCTGATTATCAGTGCGTTCATCGAGTATTCCGCTGCGCTGTCGAGGGCGGAACTTGAACCAATGGTGGCCGACATCATGGAAGAGGCGCCCCCGAAGCTGGAAGAGATAAAGAAGGAGATCGACCCCGACGAGCCGGAACTGAAGGAGATGGAGGATGTACCCGAGGTGGATGACGCAAACGCCGTCCCGGTGGACGCTCCGCTCGATGATGTCACCCTTGACATTGCATTCACCGAGGACGCGACCAGCGACGTGAGCGAACCGACGGACCCGTTTCCGATGACGAATCAGATGGCCGTAATCGGGACCAGCCCGGGCACAGGCGGTTTTCGGGGCACTCTTGGCGCCCGGTCCCCGGGCGGAAAGCGAAGCGCAGCTGGGAAGTTCGGAATGCCCGGAGGCACGAACACGGCCATCCTGTGGGGCTTGCGGTGGCTGAAAAACGCACAGGAGCCCGACGGCAGCTGGAACCCGCTCCGATGGCCCGGAGGATCGAATGCAGTGCGACCTGGGCCGGGTGTCTCCGGCCTCGCACTCCTCGCATTCCTCGGCTATGGCTGCACCGACAGACACAGCAGCGGACCTCTGGGCGAGTTTGCCGGCACCGTCAGAAAGGCAGTCGAATACCTCGTCCAGCATCAGACCGCTGAGGGGAAGTTCCCCGAGTTCACCATCTCTGGCGGCCAGAAGGTGCCCCCAGCTGCTGAGCAACAAATGTATGGCCAGGGCATCTGCACCATGGCGCTGGCGGAGGCGTGCGCCATGGGCATTGGAAGATACGGATACGGTACGAGTGGGGTGAACAACGAACGGCTCAAGCAAGCGGCACAGGCAGGCATGGCCTACATCGTCAGCCAGCAGGGCCCCGGCGGCGGGTTCGGCTATTGGGGCGCTCGAAACGACTGCTCCGTGACCGCTTTCCAGATCCAGGCCATCAAGGCCGCAAGGACTGCCGGGCTGCAAGTTTCCCAGGCCGCTATTGACAAGACCGAGAACTACCTTCGCAGGAGCCTTATGCCCGACGGTTCCTCTCCATACCGTGTCCCGCCCACGGACGGCAGTGGATGGGGCTGGATACATCAGGACGGGCAAAGACTTGCCATGAACGCCGAGGTGGCCCATGCCTGGAGCTGGCACCGGTGCAGTGTCAGCATGACCGCCGCAATGCTCACAGGCCGCCTGTTCATGGGCCACAAACCGACCTCGCCCGAGTGCACCGGTCAGGTCAAATGGCTCGTGGACAAGGACTATTGGCGCGTCGGCAACCGAGCCAAAGACCTCTACAGCATATATTACCTCTGCCTGTCAATGTTCCAGATGGGGGGGAAGTACTGGGACAAATGGAACGAGGCATTCAATCAGCCGCTCAGGCGCAAGCAGGTAAAGAAAGGGCACATGAAGGGCAGTTGGCCCTTCAAGGACACCGCCTGGGGCAGTGCGGGTGGGCGCGTCTATACCACTGCCATGGCCTGCCTCTGCCTCGAAGTCTATTTCAGGTACATGCCAAGTTACAGATGACCCAACAAATCGCCGCCTGACAGCGGCGGTGTGCTCGCCGCACTAACAGCAAATCACACATTCCCTGAAACGGTTCGCCCGGCGCTTCCTCAAATTGACATGCGCTCGCTCCGCCCGTATAATCCCCCCGTTCACCCCCCTGCGCCCTGATGGAAGGCCAATTTGCGCGTCATACTGGCAAACACCGCCGGCTTTTGCATGGGTGTCAAGAGGGCCATGGAAAAGGTCCTCGCCATCGCCCGCGACAGGGCAGGGCCTATCTTTACCTACGGCCCGCTCATCCACAACCGTCAGGTCGTGGAGATGCTCGAGGCCCGCGGGGTCTGCGCCAGGACGGACTTTGACGACGTTGAAACCGGCACCGTGTTGTTGCGCACCCACGGGGTTCCGCCCGAGGTGGTCAGCAAGCTCCGCGCCGGCGGACTCCGGGTGGAGGATGGCACCTGTCCCCGCGTCCTCACGGGCCAGCGCTCAATCGCAAAGCATTCGGCCGAGGGATACAGTGTCGTCATCGTCGGTGACCGCGAGCACGACGAAGTGGCCGGCCTTGCGGGACACGCCGCCGGCCCGTGTCACGTGGTCGGAAGCGTGCAGGAGGCCCGAGACGTCCCACTGGACGACAGGATACTGGTGGTTGCGCAGACCACGTTCGGCCGGTCGCTGTTCGACGAAATAGTTGGCGTTCTGCGCGCCAGGAAGCCCGATGTCGAGGTCGTCAACAGCATCTGTATGGCGACGACCGAGCGGCAGGGAGAGGCGCGGGAACTGGCGCAGAGAGCCGACGCCGTGGTGGTTGTCGGAGGCTTTCACAGCGCAAATACGAGGCGCCTGGCCGAGGTCGCGCGCAGCACCGGAACGCCTACCTATCACGTCGAAATCCCCGAGCAATTGGACCTGGATGCGGTCACGGAATGCGGGACCGTGGCGGTGACAGCGGGCGCCTCGACCCCCAGCTGGATAACGAGCGCCGTGCTTGAGAGGCTGCGGAGCGTTCGCCAGCCGGCCTCTCGCGGGTCACTGCCGGTGCGGCTCAGCGGCGGGTTGGCCCGGCTGGTCATCGACGGGAACCTTTACGTCGCTGCCGGTGCGGCGGCCTTGACCTACGCGGTCACCAAGCTGCTGGGGCTGGAATTGCCCGGTTTTTGGCGCCACTGGTGCCTGATGGCGGCTGCGTTCGGATACATTTTCTCCGCCTATTCTCTGGGCAGGCGGGCGGAGAGCAAGGCGGGCGGGTCCGGGGTCTCCAGGCGAGGAGCGTTTTTTCAAGCCCACCCCCGGTGGATGAGCGCGGCGGCGATGCTGTTCTCGGCTGTCTCCATCGCAGCTTTGGTGCCGTTTGGCTGGGTTGCGGTTGCTTTGCTCGCAGTCTCCTATGCCATGGCTCTGGCGTATGCGGCGCTGATTACTTCGCGAAAGCGGTGGGGCCTTAGCGCCACCGGGCTGGTGCCTTTTTTGCGGAACATTCCGGCGTCCAAGGACATCCTGGCCGCCGGAGGATGGATGGCGGTGACGGCTCTGGTGCCAGTGGTTGCGGCGCACGGGACCTTAACCTCCTATCCTGTTGCTCTCGTTGCAGGCTTTGTGTTCGGCCTGGCGTTCATACGGTCTGTGATGCTTGACTTCAGCGACGTGATGGCCGACCGGCTGCTCGGACGTGACACCCTTCCGGCTCTGATTGGGCCGAGGCCTGCGCGAGCGTTGTTGGCAGTGGTGGCCTGCGCCCTGGCGGCGATGCTGGCGGTGGGGACCGCTTTCGGAGGCGTGGTCGGCCCGCGCTACTGGATATTGCTTTGTCCGGCCTACATTTTGTGTTATCTTCTGGTTTTTGACAGGCTGATTACGGTTTCAGAGCGCCGGTGCGCCGTGGTGGTGGATGGAGGGACGCTGTTTGCCGGGCTGATTGCTCTGCTGCATTCTGTGCTTTGGTGATTTTTCTATGGACGAAGAACTGAAAAACAAACTGGCCGCAATCGGGGAGGACCTGATTAACCTCAGGGACTCCCTTTGACGTCGCCTCGACCCAATCGACGATAGCGGAGATGGAAGAGGAGGCGCAGCAGCCGGGCTTCTGGGCGAACCCCGACGCCGCGCAGCTGAAGATGCACCGGATGAAGCGGCTGAAGAGCGAGGTCGAGCCGCTCACCCAACTCGAGCAACGCCACGAAGAAGCGTCGCTCCTGCTCGAACTGGCAGCGGAAGAAGGCGACGAAAACTCAATCAAGGAAGTGCGAGCAGAAATCTCCGAACTCGAAGCCGGCCTGGAAAAACTTCGCTTCCGCCTGATGTTCAACGGGCCGCACGACGACAAGAACGCCTTCCTCAGCATCCACGCCGGCGCCGGCGGCACCGAGTCGTGCGACTGGGCTGTGATGCTGCTGCGGATGTATCAGCGATGGGTCGAACGCCATAAGTTCGAATCACGCATGGTGGACCACCTGCCCGGCGACGCAGCCGGCATCAAGCGGGCAACCCTCAACATAATAGGGCCGCGGGCATACGGGCACCTCAAGTCTGAGATAGGTGTGCACAGGCTGGTGAGAATCTCGCCGTTCGATTCCGGAGCACGCCGGCACACCTCCTTTGCTTCCGTCGATGTAGTCCCCGAACTTGACGATGACTACGCCGTCGAACTGAAGGACGAAGACATAAGGATCGACACCTATCACTCCAGCGGCGCGGGCGGCCAGCACGTCAACGTGACCGATTCCGCCGTCCGCATCACCCACCTGCCCACCGGCGTGGTGGTCAGCTGCCAGAACGAGCGGTCGCAGCACAAAAACCGTGCCACCGCCATCAAGATATTGAAAGCCCGGCTCTACCGCCTCGAGGAAAAAAAACGCGAACAGGAGCTCCAGAAACTCTACGGCGAGAAGGGCGAAATCGCCTGGGGCAACCAAATCCGCTCATACGTCCTCCAGCCATACCAAATGGTCAAGGACCATCGAACCGGCTGCCAAACCGGAAACACCGAAGCGGTGCTGAACGGAGACATCGACCCATTCATCCTGGCCTACCTCGAGAAGAAGATGAAGAAATGACGCCGCACGAGCCGCTCCGGCAGGAAAGG
The DNA here is from genome assembly GCA_030605345.1 of Candidatus Brocadiia bacterium. Classification (GTDB taxonomy): domain Bacteria; phylum Planctomycetota; class PUPC01; order PUPC01; family PUPC01; genus JAUWIN01. Next base: position 1,702 of record JAUWIN010000058.1, on the reverse strand, counting down.
ACGTGTTGACACTCGAAACGACGCAGCTTACAATCGTCCCGTATAGTCATCACAACGAGCTCTCAAATGACTTTGGGACAGTATGCGGCTGTTGTCTCATTCTCAGAGACTTCAAGAAGTGACCCTCTGTTAGGAGCGAACACAATGAAGAAGCTAAGCATCCTTGCGGTTGTCGTATTCTGCATGATTGGTTGCCGTACGAAGATCAAGGTCGCAGCGGGGACGTCTGTTCAATATGAGAACCATTTCATGGGGTCAAAGGTTGTAGTTGGGAATCCGTTGGCAGATGTAATCATCACCAAACTTAACGATGAACCTAACAGTGCACAGAAGAACATATCCATGAGCTTGGACACGCGGAAATATCTGCACGTTGGCACAAGGACCTTTCAGGTCAAGGGGCATGAGCTTGTCCTTCTTGATAATTGGGGCGTGCGGAGCTGGGTTATTAGCAATATAGAAACAAAACTGGAAGTTTTGAAAAACAAAGCTCCTAACCAGCTTGCATGGTTCTTGGTGGCATCTACCGCGTACGCGCAAGGCACCCAGTGGCAAGCCCTCAACGGGGAAGTAAAGCGGCTGTACCGAGCGGGTAAATATGCCCGCGCCGTCGCCGTCGCTAAAGAGGCCCTCGTGGTCGCCGAAACTACGGCTGGCCATGATCATCCCTCTGTTGCCACCAGCCTGAATAATCTGGGCGGGCTTTACTGCCACCAGGGTGGCTACGTCAAGGCCGAGCCGCTTTTCAAGCGCGCGCTGGAGATTGACGAAAGGGCGCTTGGTAAAGACCCCCCCCGTGTGGCGACATTACTGGAAAACATGGCGCTACTCTACGGCAAGATGGGCGACAAGGCCAAACAGAGACAGTTAGAGGCGCGCGCAAGGGAAATCAGGGCAATACGGCGATGAATGAAACTTCAAAGTTCGGTGCGAAGCACCGAGTCACTGATTTTGGGACAGTATTCGGCTGTTGTCTCATTCTCAGAGACTTCAAAAAGTAACCCTCTGTTAGGGGAAAAAAGGAGAAATTGATGAACACTGTTCTTCTACGGGCGCTGCTTCTCCCGCTTGCATGGTTCCTGGTTGCATCTACGGCGCAGGCGCAAGGCATCGAGTGGGAAACCCTCAACCAAGAAGCAATACGCTTGCAGCGAGCGGGTGAATATGACCGCGCTGTCGCCGTGGCTAAAGAGGCCCTTGCGGTCGCCGAAACTAAGGCGCCGCCTCACCCTGACTCTGTCGCCACCAGCTTAAATAATCTGGCCGAGCTTTACTACGAACAGGGGCACTACGCCAGGGCCGAGCCGCTCTACAAGCGGGTGCTGCAGATTTGCGAAAAGGCGCTTGGTAAACACCATCCCGATGTGGCCACGTCCCTGAACAAGCTGGCCTTGCTTTACTGCGAACAGGGCCACTACGCCAGGGCCGAGTCCCTCTACAAGCGGGCGTTGCAGATTCACGAAAAGGCGCTCGGTAAAGAGCATCCCGATGTGGCGCCGGACCTGAACAATCTGGCCTTGCTTTACAACGAAGAGGGCCACTACGCCAAGGCCGAGCCGCTCTACAAGCGGGCGCTGCAGATTTACGAAAGGGCCCTTGGTAAAGACCATCCCTCTGTGGCGTCGTGCCTGAACAATCTGGCCACGCTTTACCGAGCTCAGGGCGACTACGCCAAGGCCGAGCCGCTCTACAAGCGGGCGCT
>JAUWIN010000021.1 GCA_030605345.1 Candidatus Brocadiia bacterium | reverse complement strand
GGCGCAGGAATACGCGAGCAAAGTGAAGGAAGGTATCGCGGGTGCCACCAGCAATGTTCCGGATGACAAGCGCCCGCGGGTGTGCGTGGAACTTTCACAGAAACCTCTGCGCACGGGCGGTAAGCGTTCGTTCGGCCACGACCTAATCCGCCGGGCCGGCGGCCGAAACATAGCGGGCGATTTCGACCGGGCCTGGGTTACCATCAGCCCCGCCACGGTCGTAGCCAGGGACCCGGAAATCATTATCGTCGCCCATCCGATAGTCGGCGACGCGCGCTCTACTATGGCACGCCGCATAGGCTGGGCTGGGATCGGCGCGGTAAAATCCGGTTACGTGATCGACGACCTCGATCTCGATCTGCTCCTGCGGCCGGGGCCGAGGCTGGCCGACGGGCTGCAAGCCCTCACCGAATTGTTTGAGAAATACCGAGAGGACCGTACAAAGTGACACCGCGGGCGAAACTCAGGACCGGGCTCATACTGCTCTCGGCGGCTCTGGTTTGCACCTTTTTCTGGTCCTTGTTCGCAGGCGACGCATACATTCCGATCTCCGAGCTCTTCGCAGCGAAATACGCGCCGCTGGTGGAACTCCGCGCCGCCCGGGCGCTAATGGGCATCATTGTCGGGGCCGGCCTTTCGGTCGCCGGGCTGATCCTCCAGGCGGTGCTGCGTAACCCGCTGGCCGACCCATACGTGCTGGGCGTGTCGTCCGGCGCTGGCCTCGGCGCTGCGTTCGCCATACTGGGCGGGGTGACGGCTTTTGGCCAGTGGGCAACTCCGGGCGCGGCATTCGCGGGCGCCACACTCGCAATGATGCTGGTTTACACGCTTGGAAAGGTCGGCAGGGCAGTCCCGGTCTATACGCTCCTTCTTGCCGGTGTGATTGTCAACTCGGTCGCGAGCAGTCTGCTCATCTTTCTCGCCCACACTACCATCGCCCGCGGCAAGGGCCTGTACAGCGTGATGTGGTGGCTGCTCGGCAGTCTGCAGGTGTTCGACCCGTGGCTTGTCACCACGGCGGGGACGGCCATCGGCGTGGGGGTTGTCATCACCATCCTTTTTGCCCGCGACCTGAACGTGTTGTCCATCGGCGAGGAGCCTGCAGCGCACCTGGGGCTGCGGGTGGAGCGGACGAAGAAACTGCTCTTTGTGGTGGCCTCGCTCGTCACCGGCGCGGCGGTCGCGACCAGCGGCCTCATCGGGTTCGTCGGCCTCATCGTCCCGCACGCGGTGCGGCTGGTGGTCGGGCCGGACAACAAAGTCCTCGTTCCGCTGTCCGCGCTGGCCGGGGCGACGTTCCTGGTGCTGGCCGACATCATCGCCCGAACCATTCTTCCCTCCGGCGAACTGCCCATCGGCGTCATCACCGCGTTCCTGGGCGGCCCCTTCTTCATCTATCTGCTCCGCAGGCACAGGACGAAACTGTCGAAATGAACGCCATCGAAATTTCACGCGTCGAGTGTGGCTATGGCGGAGAACCCGTGATTAAGGGCGTCTCGCTGGCCGTGCCGCGCGGTGAGTTCCTCGGTATCCTGGGGCCGAACGGTTCCGGAAAGACCACATTGCTGCGCGCGGCGCCCGGCATCATCAGCACACAGAAAGGGCGCATCAGCATAAACGGAACAGATGTAAGGTCGCTCGGCCCGCGGGGCATCGCGCGACAGGTGGCTTGCGTGATGCAGGATAACGCCGCGCTCGGTGCAGGTCATCTGGCCTTCAGCGTCCACGATATTGTGACAATGGGCCGAACCCCCTACCTCACCCGGACCGGGTGGGAGACCGCCAAAGACCACGAAGCTGTTCACAAAGCAATGGAACTCAGCGAGGTCGCCCAGTTGAGCGACCGACCAATTACGGAGCTCAGCGGCGGCGAGAGACAGAGAGTCTTTATCGCAATGGCTCTGGCCCAGGAGTGTGGTATCATCATCCTCGACGAGCCGACCAGTCACCTCGACATCGCTCACCAGGTGGGCATACTCAACCTGTTCGCCGCCCTGAACCGCGACGGCGAGAGGACAACCGTGGCAGTGCTCCACGACCTGAATCTTGCGGCGGAATACTGTGAGCGCATCCTGCTGCTTAAGGACGGCCGGACTGCCGCACTTGGCCCGCCCGACGAGGTCCTGACCACCGAGAACATCGAACACATCTACGGCGCTTCGGTGCTCGTCCAATCCAACCCGGCCACCGGGCGCCCGCACGTGTTTCTGAAGAAAGCATAAACCGGCACGCGTGCTCTACGGTAAGACAACGACAAGGACACTATGTCAAGACGGACCGGAGCAGGAAGAACCAATTGAGTTCGCGGTTCGTCTCCCTCCGAACCGCAGGTGGGGTTCTCCCGCACATGACGCTCCGGTCGGCGGCGGCGTTTATTGTGGGCGTGCTTGTCGTTTATATCTGTCCGGATGTGGCGGCCGTCCGGCGGGCATGCAGGCTTGCGCCCAGGCGCGCGGACCCGGACCGCCTGGTCGAGACCCTCATATAGCACCGCGTCGAGCCCCGGAAACTGCATGTCTTAGCCGACAGAATGTTCAGGTGGGTGTACCCGCTAGGGCCACCTCAGCGGACTCAGTCAACTCTCCGGCTGGGCTCGCGTGAACGACCCAGGGCTGAAAGCGCGGAGAAAAAGTTCTTTACAAACCATTGCTGTGAGATAAACTACAATTGATGGAATGGAGTGATCACATATCGGTTGATCCCGAAGTTTGCCACGGTAGGGCGTGCATCAAGGGAACGCGGGTTATGGTTTCGGTCATTCTGGACAACTTGGCCGAGGGAGCGACAGCGGAAGAGATCATCAAAAGCTATCCTTCGCTTACCCGTGAAGCCATTCAAGCGGCGATTTCCTACGCAGCGCAGTTGTCTCACGAGCGGGTTCTCACACTACCTGCTTGAGTACGCCAGTGAAATTCAAGGCCGATGAGAACTTGCCGGTGGAAGTCGCCGACCTCCTACGTCAGCACGGTCATGATGCTGTGACAGTTGCCGAGCAGAATCTTGGCAATCACACGGACAGCGCGGTTGCGAATGTTTGCAGGAGAGAAGAGCGCATTCTCGTAACGCTCGATATGGATTTCGCTGATATCCGCACTTATCCCCCTTCGGAATTCGCAGGAATCATCGTGCTTCGTGTGGATGATCAGGGCAAGGGTAAGATTCTGAGTCTTTTCCCTCGCGTTATCCGAGCTCTGGAGACCAATCCTATCAAGCAGCAGTTGTGGATTGTTGAAAAAGACCGGCTCCGTGTCCGTGGCGGTGACTGAGTAACGCGGCCTCTCACGTGTTGGGTTTCTGATAGTAGGTCCCACACGCCCACAATTCGCGCACCATGTGCCAGTAATCCGATATTAACGCAAACACCAGCACTACTCCTCCGAGCCCCATAATACAGCAAAGAATGCGGTCGATAATCATAGAGTGGACTGAATAAATCAGCATGCCGCCTAAAGCTGCTGCAATGACGGCAGCCCATGCGACATATTCCTCGTCCAATTCACTGCCAAAAGGATTATGATTGGGGAAAACCACCAGCACGAGGAGTAATGCCACAAAGCCTGGCGCGATGTAGCGAAGTATGCTTTCGAGATGAGACATTGCTTTATCGAACCTGTTATCCTCCATTTTTGTAACATCCCCTCACTAATTGTTCACTTTCTCTTTGAGCACTTCATAGCCGTAGTGGGCGAAGAGCTGGTCGAGGATGACGAGGGCGGTATAGTTCTCGGCGACAGGCCATATGCGGCCGACAATTGTTGCGTCGCGCCGGGTGATCGCGGCGAGTTCCTTGTTCTCCAGCGTGTACTTGTCGATGGTGTGCTGCGGCTTGTCGATGGTGGACGTCGGCTTGATCGCCAGCCGGACAACAATTGGCTGCCCGCTGCTCAGGCCCCCTGTGACGCCGCCGGCGTTGTTCGAGTCGAAGACGACCTCGCCGGCCTCGGAGCGTATTTGGTCGTTGTTCTGGCTGCCGGTGCTGTCCTTGACGGCAAACCCGGCGCCAATTTCGACGCCCTTGACGGCGCCGATGCCGAGCATCTTGCCCAGTTCGGCGTCAAGTTTGCAGAAAACCGGCTCACCAAGCCCGACGGGGACGCCGGTGACGACGACCTGCACGACCCCGCCTGCGGAGTCGCCCGTGGCCGAGATTTTGTTGCAGGCCTCCACCATCGCCTGCGCCGCATCCACGTCGGGGCAGTTGACGACGTCGTGCACTCCGTACTTCTTCCGGACTTCTTCCGGTGTGAGGCTTGGCGCCTTATTTCGGATGCTGTCGATCTCGTTCTCGACCTCGGCCAGGATTTTCATCTTCTGGAGAAACCGCATGTCCGCCGTGATGCGCTCCTTGACGTAGATTTCCTGATAGAACGGGTCGAGGTCGCGGCGCATCTGTTTGTAGGCGTTGGTGTATTCCAGCGCCGCAGCGTGGCCGACCTCACCGCAAGGAATGCTCGCCATCTCACTGATGTACGAAAAAACATCCACACCGCACATCTTGAGAATCTTCTTGGCGATGTATCCCGCGGCGACGATGGTCGAGGTATATCGGCCGCTGAAGAAGCCGGCGCCGATGGCGTCGTCGTCCGGGCCGTACTTGATAAATGAAGCGTAGGAGGCGTGCCCCGGTCGGGGCGTGCGGTTGGTGTCTTGGTACTGCTTGATGTGAACGAAGTGGCGGTCGAGGTTGGGGATAAGAATCGAGAGAGGCGTACCATTGGTATGATTCTTGTTGCCCGCGCCTTCGACCGTGTCCGCCGCGTTGACGCCCGAATAGATTATGGGCAGGTCAGGCTCTTTTCTGGGCGAAGAGAGTTCGTCGGCGCCAGGCTTGCGGAGGAGGAGGTCGCCGTATATCTCCCGCTCGGTCAGCAGCATCCCCGGCGGGACGCCCTGAAGCACGGCCGTCAGCCCCTCCTGATAGGACCCGCCAGCGACCGTCACTTGGAAGTTTCGCCCGATATGGCAGCCGAGCATGGCTCCGTTATCCTCCAGCGATTTCGAGCCGGAACAGCGACCATTCTACCGCGCCGGGTGCATCTCGGCAAGTGTCGGTGTTGCGCCCGGCTTCGATGCGACGTAGGCTCCTACGCGATTGGCAAAATCCGCTATCTCCTGAAGCGGCCGCTTTCTGAGCAGGCGGTTGGTCATCGCCGCCGTAAATGCGTCGCCTGCTCCCACCGCGTCCGCCACCTCGACTTTCTCCCCCCGCGAGCGGATACGCTTCCGGGGACCTCGCAGCACACAACCCTTTGCTCCGAGCGTGATACACACCAACCTCAACCCAAACTCCCGAATAAGCCAAAGCGCAAAACGGTCATCTGTCTCCTCTCGCGCCAAGGCTCGCCGGAGGGTATCCAGTTCTTCGTCGTTCAGTTTCAGGACGTCCGCCGCGCGGATCGCATCGGCCACAATCTTCAGGCGCTCCCGGTCACCCGGCGTGAGTGACCTAAACTCAGCTCGCAGGTTCACGTCGCACACGATAACCGCATTCTTCGCAGCGGCGAGGAATTTATGAATGGTGCGCCGCGAGACCGGGCTGCGCTGTGCCAGCGTGCCGCAGCAGACTGCGTCGGCCCGCGACGCAAGCCGCATGAGTTTCTCCGTTGCCCGGATGTTGTCCCCGGCGACGTGCGGCATTATCGTGAAATCCGGCTGCCCACGGTCATCGAGTTTTACCTGCACCGTGCCGGTGGGGAGGCGCCGGTCCAGCTGTATGTGGTCGGTAGGGGTGCCGAGCGCCCTGAGCGAGCTGAGCATCTCGGCCCCCAGGGCGTCGCGGCCTATCCGGCTGACGGGGATTGCGCGGTCCCCGAGCGCTGCCGCATGGCAGGCAAAGTTCGCAGGCGCCCCGCCGAGGTGCTTTTCCTCGCCGAATACGTCCCACAGTATTTCGCCAATACCTACGACGAGCATGCGTTCAACGCTCCCCAATTATTCACCAGGCACTTTGACTGATTTCCCCGTTTTGGCGGATTTGGCCTGGGCCTCGATAACCGCAATCGCTCTCGCCGCCGACTTCGCCGTCACTTCGAGCTTTCGCTGGTCGAGGATATGTGCGACCACATTTTCATGATATGCCGCCCAGTCCGTCTTTTCGAAGGGCACATATTCTATGACCAGTCTGCCCTTCCGCTTTGTGGCGACTTGCAGATTGGAGCCGCAGCAAATATCCCCTTTGGTTCCCATAATGCGCCATGTAGGCTCGTTGCGGGCGTCCCTGATGTGCGAAACCATCACGTCGCCAACCGCTCCGTTCCTGAACCTGATGAGCGCCCGGGCTTCGTCCTCATTCGTCGCCTGTTTCCAGACAAGTTTCTGTGAGAAGCCGGTGACAGAATCGACCTTCGACGGCACCAGCCCGAGGGTCCAGTCCACCATGTGCGCTCCCCAGTCGTAGAGGCATCCGCCGGAGATTTTTTTGTCGCTGCGCCACCAGTCTGTTTTCATCCCGAAGCTGGCCATGTGGCATCGGACACTGAACACCTCGCCGATTTTGCCGCTGTTGATGATTTTCTTGAGAGTGACGTAGTCGGCGTCCCAGCGGCGATTGTGATAGACGCTGAGCATGCGACGCGCGTTTTTCGCCGCCTGCATCATTGCCCTGGCCTGGGCGTACGTGATACACATCGGTTTTTCGACGACCACGTGGCGCCCGGCTTTGAGGGCCTGCACCGCCAGTTTTGCGTGGGTGTTGTGCGGTGTAATGATAATGACCATTTCGGCATCGGAATTCGCCAAAAGCCTCCCCAGGCTGGTGTAGGTGTTGATACCCGGGAAATCCTTCTCCGCCGCTTCCAGCCTCGACCTATCAACATCGCATACTGCAACCAGTTCCGCCCGACCGGTTTGGTGCAGCTGGTCGGAGTGCAATTTTCCCATGCTGAAGGCACCGCCATACCCGCATACCGCAAACTTAAGAGTTTTCTTTCTTGGCAACCGCATACTCCTTCTAAAAACCGCCCGAAAAAAGCAACATGAACTGGGCGTAATATATGTGCCTCGCCGCCGGTGTCAACCGGTTTCTGGACGGCTTTGGGTGTCTATTTGATGAACTTGGGATTGTTGCCGGCGATGACTACGGTAACCTCCCCCTTTATTTTTGCGTCTTGGAACTCCGCTGACAGGTCGGACAGGAATCCTCGGTGCGTGCGCTCGAACTTCTTGGTCATCTCGATGCACACGGCCGCCATCCGGTCGCCGAGGACATCGCGTGCGTCGGCCAGCAATTTGCCCACGCGGTAGGGCGATTCGAACAGCACCAGGGTGTGCGGCCGGTCCTTTTCCATCGCCAGGAACCCTTTTCGGGGGCCGGACTTTTTCGGGGGAAAGCCCTTGAAGGTGTAACTCGAAGTCGGCAGGCCGGCTGCAAGCAGTGCCGCCTCCACAGCGCCGGCGCCGGGCAGCACCTCGACTCTAAAGCCGCGAGAGGCCGCCTGCGACACAATCCTGTAGCCCGGATCGCTGATGCCCGGGTATCCTGCGTTGCTGCACAGTCCGACCGAATGGCCTTTTTCCAACAGCCCGAGTATTCGCTTCCCAGCTTTCTCTTCGTTGTGTTCGTGGTAAGAGAAGATACTGCGGGGCCGCGGAGCGCCGTACTTTTCCAGGATTTTCGGTGTGTGGCGCGTATCCTCGCACGCCAGTGCGTCCACTTCGCTCATCACGCGGCAGGCCCGGTGCGTGACGTCTTCTATGTTCCCAATCGGCGTTGCGATGACGTAGAGCGTGCCCGTTTTGTGCTGTTCCATTTTCGCCCGTCTCAGCAGATCGACACAGGCCGGCTCACCTTCAGCAATTGTGCCATTTATGATACTGGTTTCTCGTCCACCCTGCCACAATCTGGTTGAGGTTACCGTGGTAGTTCTCTATTACGCGGCCACATCAGCCTTTCCCCGGACGCGATACAACCCGACCAGCGCGCAGAGCCCGAGCCCCGCGGTTATCAGCGCCAACGTGACAAACCCAAGCGTGGGGATCAACAGCGCACTTACCGTGATTGCGCCAAGAGCCCCTCCGCCGACGTCAAGCCCGTAAAGTTTTGCAGCTACGCCCTGTTTCCGCAGAGGCATCACCGACGCGGCGAGGGGGAACTGTAAGCCACCGGTAAATCCGGCTGCGAATGTCAGCGCAAGGAATACGCCGACAACCGGCCACCCGCCTGCACCCGCCTTGGATGCCCTCCACGCTACGAAGGCCAGGACTACCGGGTACGCCGCCAGCGCCCATTGCGCCGCAAGCAGCCACCCGAACCGGCTCCGGAGGTCGCGGATCAGCCGCGATGCACACTCACCCCCCAGGCACAACCCCACCATGAAACTGGCGAGAACCAGCCCGAGCATCACGTACACATAGCCGTAGAGCGCCTGGAAGGAAAGTAAGGCAATAATTTCGACAGTGATTTCGGTGAAGCCACTGCAGGCGACGGCAAGCCCAACCGCTGAACTCCGCTTCGGCCGCACCGCGAAAATCACGGCCACGCACAAACCAAGCAGCAACAATCCTGCCCCCCAGCGTAGAGCAGGCGTCCATGCTGCAACGCGTCCGAGCCAGCGGGCGGGCGCGGTGATGAGTTTCTGGAATACCCCAGACCTCGGTGTCCGCTCCTTCGCTGTCCAGACGGCAAGGCCATGCGAGTAACTGATTGGGCGCAGGTCGGTGTTGATGCGGGTCGATGTGCTCTCTGCCAGCGCGCTCTCGAGTATTTCTACGTTGAACGGCATCAAGCTGCCTTGAACCGTGGATGCAAAACCCTGCGTTTCAACGCCTCGCGCGCGAAGGCGTTCGAGCAGTACCTCAGCGTCGAGTGTTAGCTGGTGCGACTGTTTGGCGGCTACGAACACGCTGAGGTTACCCGGCGCCACAACTACGTCTTCAAACGCGGCCCGCAAGGTGCGCCGGAGGCAGGCGATAAAATCGCGCAGTTCGGATGTCGAGAGGTTCGGAACCGACTCCACGTCAAACGCCAGCACGCCGCCGTCAGACAGGATGCGCTCGGCCGAGCGGAAGAACTCCACAGTATAATATCGATTGATCTGCGCCGTGGCCGGCTTAGGCAGGCTGAGGATGATGGCGTCGTACGGGGTTCCTTCGTATTGCGCCACATACCGGCGGGCGTCCTGATACACCAGCCTGGCCCCGCGGTCCTCTGCGTTGTCCAAGGTCGGTGAATACTGCCGGACAAAGTCCACCGACTCAGGGTCGAGTTCGACAATGTCCACTTTGACCTTGGGATACTCGAGGACGGCCTCCAGGTTGGCCGCAAGCCCACCTATCAGCAGCACCCTCCGCGGCTGCGCCACCTGAAGCATCGCAAGATGCACCAGCGGCTCCGACGCTCCGGCCGGTGGATACGTGCACGAGAGCATGCCGCTGTGGAACACGCTTAATGTCTCACCCCTGCGTCGCACGGTCGTGCGTCCGTAGATTGTGTTGACGTGGTTCGACTCGTCCACGGCCTTTGCTGACAGCGCAGTGATGCAAACCAGAACAGCAGCCGCCAGAATCAATGCCACCGGGCTGCGCCTCCCCAGGAGGAAGAATCCAATGACGAGCGCTCCGACGGAGCACACAAAAATTGCGATCACCGGCTGCGCCAGCCTGATGAGGACAGCGCTGAAAATTACCCCGCCGATTGCGGAGCCTACTGCTTCCCACACGTAGATCCGCGCGATAGACCGGCTCCGCGCGACATAGTCCGAGAACGCCCGACACAAAGTGGGGAAGATGGCCCCGTTGAAGATACACACGGGACACAGCAACACCAGACACGCGACAATAACCTGGACCGGTCCGGCAATCTCGCCTGCCTCCAGCCCGGCGAACGCCCTAACGTAGTCCGTGGCGAGGAAGCACAGCGGCAGAAGCAAGGCTAGGGCGGTCAACTCGCCCGCCAGCCACCTGGACGAAGAACGCGACCGCTCGCCCAATCTGCCCAGGGTGGCGCTCCCGAACCCGGTCCACAGAAGCCAAGCCCCAAGCGTGACACCGATGACCAGTTCGTTGCCCAAGAACACAATCCCCAGTTCACGGATGATAAGCGACTGCGCCGTAATCGATATGAATCCCGCGGCGAGGGAGGTGTAGAGGAACCGTCTGGACATATCCAAACCTGACCTCGAGCTCCATGGCAGGATGCTATAAGCACGCCGCCGGTCGCTGCTCAGTGATGGCGCAGGCGAACGCGAGCGGCTATTCCCGCTCAATCACCTTCAATATGCTGTCGAGGTCGTTCGCGGCGGCGACCGGGCGGTTCTGGTAGGCGGCGGACCTCACCCCGTACCGGCCCAGTTTCTCGGGAATCTGCTCCGGCGGGAGCGAGTGATAGTTGACCGTCGCGTTCGGGTCCTTCAGCTGGTGGCCGGTAAGCACGCATGCGACGCGGTCGTTGGCGCTAATTACCCCCTCCTCCCGCAGCAGCTTGGTTCCGGCGACGGACGCTGCGGAAGCAGGCTCACACCCAATGCCGCAGCGCCCGACGAGCGCCTTGGCGTCAAGAATGGCCTCGTCCGGGACCGCCCGCACGACGCCGCCGGTAAAGTCGAGCGTGCGCAGTGCTTTCTTGAGGTTGACCGGGCGGTTAATCTCTATAGCACTCGCTATAGTGTTAGCGCGGCGGTTCTCGGCGTCCATCTGCTTATAAAAGCGCTCGATAACTCCATCGTCCACGTGACCGCCGTTCCACCTCAGCCCTTCCTGGTTGACCAGCCGCGACAGGGTGTCGGCGCCGGTCGAGTTGATGATGGCGACCCGCGGCACCCTGTTGATGAGGCCGAGCCGGTGTAACTCCATGAATGCCTTTCCGAACGCGGAGGAATTGCCCAGATTGCCGCCCGGTACAACTATCCAGTCTGGCGGCTCCCACCCTAATCCTTCGAGGACGCGGAACATAATCGCCTTCTGGCCCTCCAGCCGGAATGGGTTGAGGGTGTTCATCAGGTACATCCCGGTCTGTTCGCAAGTCTCCAGTACGCGGGCCATGGCGTCGTCGAAATCGCCCTCAATCTGGACGGTCTTGCCGCCGAAATCGAGCGCCTGCGAAAGTTTGCCGTAAGCGATTTTCCCGCTGCCGACGAAGATAATCGGCTCCATCAGGCCCGTGGCGGCGGCGAAACACGCCATCGAGGCTGAAGTGTTCCCCGTCGAGGCGCACGCGGCTGTCTTCGCACCCGTCATCTTGGCGTGCGTAAACGCAGCCGTCATGCCGTTGTCCTTGAACGAGCCCGAGAGATTGAGCCCTTCGTACTGGAGAAACAGGGAGCCAGGTGCGAGTCCGATTTCCCTTGCCAGTCCGTCCGACTGTTTTAGCATGGTCTGTCCCTCACCGATGGTGAGGACGTCGGCCTGGCGGGGGAACGGGATCAACTCGCGGAATCGCCACACGCCGCTGAAGTCGAGTGGGTTGCGCCGGTCAGCCCAGCGCTTCTCAAACCATTGCAGCGATTCGGGCACATCGAGCTCGTCCCACTCATACTGGACATCGACCAAGTTGCCGCAGTTGGGACATTTGCTCAGCACCTGCAACAGGTCGAACGTCGCGGCGCAGTCAGGATTGATGCACTTCTGATACGCGTGAGTCGTCACGGTCGTAATCCTTTATTTGCCTTCCTTTTGTTCTGGCTTTTTCTTTTCCTCTGGGAACAGTTTGGCAAGCGCCACAGCCAGCCGCTCGCCCCGAAGCCCCACGGCGATTACCTTCCCCTCTCTATCGAGCAGATAAGTCGAAGGAATGCTTCTTACCCCATACAGCCTTGCGACCGGATTGTTCCACCCTCCCGGCTTCTGCCAGGCGATGGTCCATTTGATACCTTGCTTTTTGACGTAGTCCTTGGCGTCCTCGAGAGTCCGGTCGAGGCTTACGCCGACGACTTCGAGCCCGCGCTGGTGGTATTTTTGGTAGAGTTTCTTCAAGTTGGGTATTTCGGCGACGCAGGGACCGCACCAACTGGCGTAGAAATCTATGAACACAATCTTCCCGCGGAGGTCGCTGAGCTTGAGAGGGTTGCCGGCGAGGTCGGTTGTTCGGAATTCCTTTGCCCTGCTCCCGACGACCTTCAGTTCATCCAACAGCGCTCGGACCTGCGTCTGGTCCTCATAGTCAGGAAAATCTCTCAGGTGTGCGGTGAGGATTTTCTTGGCGTCATTGTCCTTCCCCAGGTGGTGGTTGGCGACGGCGAGCAGAAACTGCACACCCGCAGTCGCAGGATGGTTTGGATATTGCGCCTTGAACTTTTCGACCGCATCAATCGCCTCATCCGGCCTGCCGAGCACCATCGACATTTGAGCTGCCACAATGAGCGCCTGTGCGGCGGCATCCGTGCCCGCGTGTTTCTTGACGAAGGCCCCTAACTGGGGCAGCATCTCACTGTACTTCTTCAGTGCTTCCTCGCGCGTCTTTGGTCTCGGCTTTACGTTCAAGATTGACCTCAGTTCCTTCAGCGCGGCTTCCTCCCTCTCGGCGGACTGTGCCGCGTCCGCAGGAATAGCCTGGCACAGCACCGACCCAACCGCCAAAAACAGCACGCACAACTTCCAGTTTCTGATACCAACATTCATCGCTGTTCTCCGATGGGAAAATAAATCAAAGGCCCGAAAGACACAAGCACAATCGAATTATAAGGACTGCCTCCGGCCGGGTCAAACACATTCGCTGCTGTGCCGTGATTCAGATAGTGCTCCAGTGAAACTGTGAAAAAGCGCACATCGACGTACAAGCACCCTGGCTCAGGGCGATTTTTTTGAATTAGCACACGATTCTTAAGGACATTCCTCCTTCAGGAACAATTGACACCCCGAGGCGGGATTAAGTAGAATGCCACACGTGGGATGGCTTGACTTGATTGCGACATGGCATCAGAACACAGCCAGCTTTGTGAGAACCTTGAAGGAGAAATGCGATGACTCCGCGGGAAATAATTCTGGAACAAATCGACCATCACGAAACGACACCTATCCCATACACCCTCGGGTTCGAAGGCGACATCCCCGAACAACTGGACAACTACTACGGCTCGGCGGACTGGCGCGGGTGGCTGACAACCTACATCAACCACCTGGCGGGCATCGATACTGTACAGGAAAAGCCAATCGACGAGTTGCACACCCGTGATATCTTCGGCGGAATCTGGCGGCACGACCGCCGACCGTTCCACCTCGTAGAGCCGGCACTCAAGGAACCCTCGTTCGAGAACTACGAATTCCCTACCGCCGATCAGTTCTATAATCCCGAAATGGCCAACGTAGCACAACAACTCAGGAACGGTGAGCATGCCGACGCGTTCAACGTGGTTTTCTGCGGCTGGGGGCTGCTGGAGCAGAGCTGGCGGATTCGGGGATACGAGAACGTACTGATGGACTGTATCGCGGAGCCGGACTTCTACGGGGAACTCCTCGACCGCCTTACGGACCTTTATCTTAGCCATGTCCAGCAATGTGCCGACGTGCCGGCCGACGCCATTATGTTTGGCGACGACTGGGGCGACCAGCGCGGAAACATCCTGGGCCCGGACCGCTGGCGCAAGTTTCTGAAGCCGCGCTGGGCGAAACTCTACCAAGCCGCCCATGACCAGGGGAAACTGGCAATCAGCCACTGCTGCGGCAGCGTCGGAGACATCATGGGCGACATCGTCGAAATCGGCCTCGACGTGCTCGAGAGCGTGCAGCCCGAGCCGGCAAAAATGAACCCATACGAGTTGAAAAGGAAGTGGGGCGACAAGATTACTTTCTGGGGCGCGCTCGGCAGCCAGAGCACCATGCAGTTCGGCACGCCGGCCGACATCCGCAACGAGGTCAAGCATCTGCGCAGCGAGATGGGCAAAGGCGGCGGGTATATCCTGGCCCCGGCTAAGGACATCCAGCCCGGCACACCTATCGAGAACGCCGCTGCCGCCGTCGAGGCCTTCTGTGAACGGGCGTAGCACGCGTTTCGGCGCCGCTGGCCCAAGTCCCAACAGCTACCGGTGTAGAATGGCTCCACTCGGCCTCTCGCAGCAGAATAGATAACTGCCGCAAGGTCGGCAAGGTCCGTGCCCGGCACCAACCGAGGACATAATCGGCGGACAGATAATGAGTCGTAATAGGTCGTGCGGTGAACCGTCGTCGGAGTGATTCGTTTCTACTGATATGAGCACGCATCCGCTGATAAACCGGGAGCTGCTGGGGAAGTTGGAGCGCCTCGAGGTGGCGTTTCGGCGTGCCCAACGCGGCAGACCGGAGGGAGAACGCCCGGGCGCCCACCGGGGCGGACGTGTGGAGTTCGCCGATTACCGCGAATACTCGCCGGGCGACGACTTCCGTTATATCGACTGGAACGTGCTGAGCCGCACCGACGACCTGGTCGTGAAGCAGTTCGAACGTGAGGAACAATATCGGATTGTGCTGCTGCTCGACCGCAGTGGGTCGATGGACTTTCCCCGTGACGCTGACGGCTTGCCGACGAAACTCGAGTACGGTGCCGCGTGCGTGGCGGCGTTGGCGTACATCGCCCTTACCGCGCGACACTGCGTCGATGTGGCTGCGTTTGCAGACGGCCGGTGCGACTGGTTCCACGCTGGCGCAGACAGGAAACAAATATTTGGGCTCATTGACTATCTACAGAAACTTCGCCCCGGCCGAGCCACCTGTATCGCGCCAGCGCTTGAAGAGACCTTCGAACGCTCGGGCGGGCAATGCCTTATCGTGCTTGTTTCCGATTTGTTCGATGAGCAGCGGCCACGGCGGATTCTTTCGACCCTCGCGGCCAGGGGGTTCGACATCTCTATCGTACACCTGCTCTCGCGGCAGGAGACGGAGCCCGGACCGCGCGGGCGGATCAGGCTCCGGGACGCCGAGACGGGCGGGGCGGTCTCACTCCGGGTCACCGACGCTGCGGCTGCGGCGTATCGCAAGGCCCTGCGCGATTTCGGCGAGCGCTGGAGCGCCTTCTGCGGCAGGCACGACATCCGCTTCGTCTCCAGCACCACCGACGTGGCGTTCGAGGACTTTGTAATGAAGTATCTCCGGCACGGAGGGCTGGTGCGATGAGTTTCGGCCACCCATACTTTCTGCTCGCGTTTCTCCTGCTGCCGGTCGTGGGGTTGCTGTATCTTCGGCGCGCCGGTAAGCGAGAGGCCGTGGTGCCCAGCCTGATGCTGTGGAGGACAGCCGCGTCCGAGGCAATCGCCGAAACGGGCAAGAGGCCGGGTTGGTTTGATCTGCCGCTGGTGTTGGCGCTGGTTTTCTTCGCCGCTGTGATCGTGGCAGCCAGCGAGCCGACCATCGATGCTCGCTGTGAAGCCGCGCCGGACGTGCTCATTATCGTCGACCGTTCGGCGAGCATGGCGACGAAAACCGAATCGGGCAAGACGCGGCTCGACCGGAGCATCCAGGATGTGGTGGGGCTGCTGGAGCGGCTGGACTGCGGAGAAGTGATGCTGATCGGTCTGCCGCTGGCGGCTGGGCCGGCGTTGGAGAAGCTGGCCCCGGCAGAGGCGAGGCGGCGGCTGCGAGAGTTGGCGCCAACAGACATGCCGCTTGACCTTATGCACGGGCTGTCCCGCTGTGTGGGGAGCGGCCGGCGCGTTTCTGCCGTAATTGTGATAACCGACGATGTCGAGGCCGTCCCCGAGCGCCTAGGCGGCAAACCCGTGTTGGTTGTGTCGCACGGTGGGCCGTCGAGCAATATTGCGATTGACGCCTTCGAGGTTTCGCGCTCGGATGCGGGCGTGCTGGTCTTCGCTGCGGTGAAGAACTACTCGCAGGTCTCGGCCGAGGTGCCTGTCGCGGTGCTTGCGGACGGTGAGAAGGCGGAGCAATTCAACCTAAAAGTGCGGGCGGGTGGACGCGCGATGTTTTGCGCCGGGCCCTTGAAGGAAGCGGCCGAGATAAAGGTCAGGCTTAAGCCGAATGACGATTTGCAGTCCGACAATACGGCGGTTGCGGTTCACTCGCAAGAAGAACGGCTGCACGTTGCGTACGTCGGGCGGGAAAATCAAATCATCATGCGGGCGCTCGGTCTGCTGCCCGGTGTCGAGGTGTCGCGGTTCCGCCTGACAGGCGACGTGAAGGGCGGCTTTGACCTGTATATCTACGACGGCGTGACGCCGGACAGGCTTCCCGCAGGTGACGTGATCCTGATTGACCCGCTTGGCAAGGTCGGACCGTTCACGGTTCAGGACCCCGTCACGAATACGGCGGGGATGCGGGCAGTAGCGACAGACAAATCGCCACTTCTCCAGAACGTCGACGTGGGTGCGCTACGGTTCGAACGCGCGCTCAACGTGGTTGCAGAGCCGCCAGCACGGGAACTGGTGACTATTGCGAACGCCCAGGCCACTGTCGTTATGCGATGTGAAACCGAGAGCACGCGGGTTACCCTCATCGGCTGCGGCTTGAGGCTTTCGGAGACCAACTGGCCGATGCTGCCGTCATTTCCCATTTTCTGGGCGAACCTGGTCGCCGCCGCGGCGGGCAGAGAGGATTTGATCGCCGCTCTGCCTGTGTATTCATTAACCGGTCGTCGGGTGGTAGTCAGTCGGCCGGTGGGTGGCAGGCTCACAGTCGCCGGGCCTGGCGGCGAGCGCGTACCGCTCATTCCCGGCTACGGTGCGAGAAGCTATTTCCTCCCCACAAAGGCGGGCATATATAAGACTGATGGATGGCGCCGCGCCGTGAACATGCTGCACCCGGCCGAATCGGACAACTCCGGCTCGGCGTCAAGTCCGGCACCCGGACTTCAAAAGTTAGTGCTTGCACCGGTCGAACGGGCGGGGGTATCATTATGGGGGATTTTCGCGATTACGGCGCTCGCGTGCGCTCTGGCGTACTGGGCCGTGGCGGCGCGCGAAGGCCACTGACGCCGGTGGGCAGCCCAGAAAAAGGAGAGGCGATGTGCGCGGCAGACTATATTGCTGAGGTATTGAACCAGGCACAGAGACAGGACCCGGATCAGCCCGAATTTCAGCAGGCGGTGACAGAGGTGCTTGAAACCCTGGAACCGGTTGTGGCCCAGCAGCCAGAGTACAGGAAGGCGAAGATACTCGAACGGCTGGTCGAACCTGAAAGACAATTGATTTTCCGTGTGCCGTGGCAGGACGACAGGGGCGCGGCGCACGTCAACCGTGGTTACCGGGTGCAATTCAACAGCGCACTTGGCCCCTACAAGGGCGGCTTGCGGTGCCATCCCTCCGTCAACCTGAGCATAATAAAGTTCTTTGGATTCGAGCAGATTTTCAAAAACGCCCTAACCGGTCTTCCCCTCGGCGGGGCCAAGGGTGGAAGTGATTTCGACCCCAAAAGGAAATCAGAAAGTGAAGTCATGCGGTTCTGCCAGAGTTTCGTGACTGAACTGCAGCGACACATCGGCCCCGACACCGACGTGCCGGCCGGCGACATGGGTGTGGGGGCGCGAGAAATCGGCTACCTCTTCGGCCAGTACAAACGTATCCGGAATGCCTCGGAGGGCGTCTTCACCGGAAAAGGCATCAACTGGGGCGGCAGCCACGTCCGCGCCGAGGCGACCGGCTACGGCCTCGTATACTTCGTCGAACACTTGCTGAAAGACGCAGGCAAGACCCTCGGCGGTCTGAGGGGCATAATCTCGGGTTCCGGCAATGTCGCCATCTACGCCGCCCAGAAGGCGCAAGAACTGGGCGCAACGGTCATAGCCATGTCCGACAGCAACGGATATATTCACACCCCAGAGGGTGTCAACCTGGAGACCATCAAGCGCCTCAAGGAGATCGAACGCAAGCCCATCAAGAAGTACATCAACCAGCATCCTGAGGCCACGTACCACGAGAACTGCGCCGGGATATGGACACTTGCGGCGGACCTGGCGTTGCCCTGCGCCACGCAGAACGAACTGGACGAGGGAAGCGCCGAGGCACTGATAAAAAACGGCGTTACCGCCGTGGCTGAGGGGGCGAACATGCCAACGACGCTGCCGGCTGTGAAGATGTTGCTCCAGGCGGGAGTGCGCTTCGGGCCGGGTAAAGCGGCCAACGCAGGCGGCGTGGGGACCTCCGGCCTCGAGATGTCGCAAAACAGCACCCGCCTACGATGGAGCTTCGCCGAAGTTGACAGCAGGCTCAAGGCTATTATGCAGAACATATACGAATCTGCGACCCAGGCGGCCGAGGAATACGGTTCACCCGGCAACCTCGTTGCTGGGGCTAACATTGCCGGGTTCGTCAAAGTCGCCGACGCCATGCTCGACCAAGGACTGGTCTGACGCCCCAACCTGTTACCGGACCTCAGCCCACTTCAGACGTGCTTCGGAACAATAAAACCTACACCCTGGGCACCTATTTTCGGGGCAACTAAGGTGATACAGCGCAATAAGTTATCACTTTCGTGTGGCATACAAAAGTATTTTAACTCATAATTTCGCACTTTCCTGCTTGACAACCATTCATAAGTGTGGTATATATTCACACGCTGTGGTAGTCTGAATAACGCCTTCAGGTGGGGCCGTGCTGTGCCTGGGAACCTGGGGATTACCACCAAGGTCATGTGGAGGCCGTTCGATGAAAGGCTTAACGAAGCGCCAGAAGGAGGTGTACGACTTTATTCTTGCTTACATGGAAAACACGTTCCGGCCGCCTACCATCCGCGAGATCGGCGAACACTTCGGGATGCGGTCGACCGGCACCGTGCGGGACAATATCCGCGCCCTGCACAAAAAGGGGTACATCCGCCAGAAACCCCGCTCTGCCCGTGGCATCGAGCTGGTACAGCGCGAAAACGCACGCATGACCTCCGGAGCGCGCCGGGTGCCAGTTATAGGCAGCATCGCCGCAGGTGAGCCGCTCCTCGCCGTCGAAAACATCGAAGACCACATTGACATCGACTCACGGTTCCTCACCAAGGACAGCGTTGTGTTCGCCCTCAAAGTGAACGGCGACAGCATGCGCGATGCCGGCATCTACCACGGCGACCACGTCTTCGTCAGAAAGCAGCAAACGGCCAACAACGGCGACATCGGCGCCGCCGTCATCGGCGAAGAAGCCACGGTGAAACGGTACTTCCACGAGGGCAACCGCATCAGGCTGCAGCCTGCGAACGACACCATGTCGCCCATATACATCAGCCCAGAAGAATCAGAGGTCATCATCGCCGGTAAAGTAATCGGAGTGCTCCGAGAACTCTAAACGTGAACCCGTCTGCTGCGGCTCCGCCCGAGGTGAACAGATAAATACCGAGCCTCCTGCCATGTCAGAAACCATTGACGTCATAAGCGTGTTTCGCAAAAAGACAATCAAGCCGGTCAGGTTCAGATACGCAGGAAAAACCCACAAAATCACAAAAATACTCTACACCTGGGTCACCCGCGAGGGCAGTTTCCCCGTACACCACTTCTCCGTCGAGACCAAGGATGGCAACCGGTTTGAAATCTCTCTCAACAGCTACACCATGAACTGGGCATTCGACTCGGCCGAACCCAACGTATAACACTGCCAGAAGAGTCCCAAATGCCAGACCCCAATTGCTGGACGACCGAGCGCGTCGTACTGCACGTGGACATGGACGCCTTCTTCGCCTCGGTGGAGGAGCTTTGTGACCCGGCCCTCGTCGGCAGGCCGGTAATGGTCTGCGGCAACCGCGACACGCGGACGGTGGTTGCCGCCGCAAACTACCAGGCCCGCAAATACGGCATCTCCGCCGGAACCCCGCTCGGCATCGCAAAGGCCAAATGCCCCGGCGGAACCTTCGTCGAGGGCGACCCTGAAAAATACGTTTACGCCTCGCTCCGGATGAACGACGTCTGCCGCCAGTTCTCGCCCGTGGTCGAACGCTACAGCATCGATGAAAGCTTCCTCGACATCACCGGCACCGCAAAATTCTTCGGCGGCCCGCTCGAAACCGGGCGAAGACTCAAGCAGCGCATCAAAAACGAGTTCGGCCTCACCGTCTCCGTCGGCATCGGCCCGAACAAAATCCTCGCCAAAACCGCTTCAAAACTCGAAAAGCCCGACGGCCTCGCAATGCTGACCGAGGCGGACATCCCACGGCGGTTCCACCCCATGCCGGTCAGCGAAATGTTCGGAATCGGCGACCGGACCGCAGAGAAGCTCGAGAAATTGGGGGTCGAAACCATCGGCGAACTCGCCGCCGTGCCGCCTGAGGTGCTCGGACGCATCTTCGGCGTCGTCGGAAGGCTCATCCACGCGGCCGCGCCCGGCCGCGACGCCTCGCCCATCATCGCCGAGGCAGAGACGCCCCCACCTAAATCCGTCGGAAACAGTTACACACTCCTACGCGATTCGAACGACGAAGACCACCTGCTCCGCGTTCTGCTCGGCCTGGCCTCTAAAGTCGGCCGCAGGCTCCGCGAACACGGCACGCGCGGAAGAACCGTCACCCTCACCATCCGGTTCTACGACTTCACCACCATCGCCCGGGCGAAATCCCTTCCTATCCACATCGACCGCGACAAGCAAATCTACGATGCCGCCCGCGCCATCTTCATCTGCCAGCGAAGCAAAAGCCCCAAATACCAAGTCCCCATCCGGCTGCTCGGCGTCAGCGTCTCGGGCCTGGCCGACCAACAGACCGGCTCGCAGGGCAGCCTGCTCGACCGCAACTACTGGAGCAAGTACGATGGAATGATTCGAGCAGCCGACCACATCCGCGACCGCTACGGCGAACGCGCCACCACCTGGGCCTGCCTGGTCCGGCGGGCCGAGAACCCGCGAATACTTTCCCGCAAGATGGCCGGCCTGAACTCGGAAACAAGAAGGAATTAGAGCAGCCCGAAGCACGACACAATAGACCGTATCTTTTGCTTGACTATTAGACCTTCAAAAGGTATTTCAGTTATGGGTCGATTGTGTCGATACCTCTATACAGAGGACCGGTTTTTGATGGATGATCCGCATGAAGAAGTACATTCTCCGGTTGACGCACCAGGAACGGAAAACGCTGGGCGAGTTCGTCGCGAAGGTCAAAGCCGCCACGTACAATCTGCGGTACGCGCACATTTTACTGAAGGCCGACGCGAATAGCCCCAACTGGCGGGACGCGAGAATCGCCGAAGCATTTTCGGTCCACCGCAACACGTCGGCATGTTCACCTTGCACATGCTGGAGACGTGGAACGCACTACGTGCCGACACCCAACCCACCAATGACACCGTGGAGCGGCTGATCGGATTGCTTCTGAAGATTCGGAGCAGGGCCATGCGTAGCCTCGTCAGGCCGGCAAAGGTTGCGGGGTTTGCGCACCTGCCTGTGAAGATGCAGCCAGGCCTGATGACGTACTTCTGGCAGAATGGCTCGGACTACGAGCTAGGAGCCGTTTGCTGAGTTTCGGGGAAGGCGCACTGCGCCCCTACAATAAAATCACACGATGCCTGGAACGGTCACTCGAGCAATTTTTTCTTGACGACCCTTCCGAGGACGGCATAATGTATCGCAGGTCATGCAACTAGATGTGGGTGAATAGGATTCTGGGAGGAGACCAATAATGACAGGTCCAGAAAATCACGGTTCAACCAGGCAAACTACTGGTAACGATGTTCAGAAGGAACCGAACGTCTATCAGGATGAAATAAATCTGATAGGTTATTTCAGAGTTCTCTGGAAACGAAAGTGGTTCGTTTTCTTGGGCTCTGTGGTGCCAGCTTTAGTAGCAGGATTTACCGTATTCTCTACGCCAAGAGATTATAAAATTAGCTACACTTATAATATGGGGCTGGACGAAAAAGCCTTCAGGGTACTTGAGAGTGAGTTTTATAGCGCAGAGAATCTAGAGAAGGTTGTTGAAAAATTGCAAGCAGCCGGTTTCGATAGATACGCCAAAAAATTAGCAGACACCCAAGCCGCTGAGAACCTAAAACAATTTGTTTCCTTTGAGATTTCACCATCGTATTTCGAGGTTATAAAACCCTCAAAGGTTAGGAGCTTGGACGAACTGCAGGAGATCCAGCAGGCGAGGGGAACTCTTTTAGTTATGCACGTGGGAGCAAAGTCTGAAGAAAATATCCGGGGAATAGCCTCGGTTTGCAGAGAAAACTTCGAACAGATTATACCTGTATATTCAGTCAGAGAGGAGCTCAATAACAAGACTATAAATCTTAAGGGGAAGATGGCTGGTATCGAAGAGGCAAGATATACATTGGACCTGTGTCTAGAAAGAAAAAACTCTACTTTGGAGAAGTTGAAAACTTCGGGGTCTGATGGCTCCGAGAGGTTGCCAAGTGACATCGTCCTGCAGTTTAATAATGTTGGTGGCGACAGCGCCTACTTACCTTTACCATACCAAATACAGGCTGCACAAACACGGATAATTAATCTGGAAGAGCAAATTAGGGCCAACAAAGAGATATACAGCTATTACGCAGGGTTGCTCAAATTGAATGAAAAGTTCTTCAGCCATGTGAAGAAGGTAATGGCTTCTCATTATACCCTTGAGCAGTTCCATTCATTTTTAACCGATGTGTTGGCCGACTGCAAAAAGAAGGAACTATTGGATTATTTGAAGGCTTATGTCAAACAAATAGAAAATAAGATGGCGACCCTTATGCCGCTCGTAGAAAGACCGAAGGTCCATCCTATTGCTAAAGGGACGGTGAAGACAGGTGCTATCGTATTTGGGGTAGCGTTAATGCTATCGGTATTTGCGGCTTTCTTATTGGAAGGTCTTGAAAAGAGTCGATCACCGGCTACTTAGGAGCTAATCCCTGGCTAAGGGAGTGAAAATGCCACCATAATCAAAGTTCCGCTGCAACCGACAGCAACGGAGTGCATCCGGACCCGGCGTTAGCCGTTTTCGTTCAACGTTTTAACTTTTGGCAAATAAGGGAGGGAAGCAAAAATGAAAAAGCGAGGAATAATTCTGACATCCCTGGGCCTATTGGGTTGCTTTCTTGCCGCGGCCGGCTGTGAAGACAAAAAGACCGCAGGAGAGCCTGGAGCGGCAAAATCTGAATTGGCAGAGGTAAAGGCCGGTTTACAACAAACCCAGAAGGACAAAGACGTCCTAAAAGCAGACGCAGCCAAACTCGCACAGACGTTAGAGGAAACAAGGTCAGAACTGGCGCTTGCTGTTAAGGCGCGCGATAAATTTCAAGCTGTGGCCAAGGAGGCTGCTGGGCTAAAAAAGCAAGTAAGTGAAGTAACAAAAGAAAGGGATAGGTCTGTCGCTGAGGCCAAAAAAGCTCAAGAAACCGTTTCAAACTTGAGGACTCAACTCCAGCAGCAGGCCCGAAAACTGAACGATATTCAGGACCAGAATAAAGAGCTCCAGGCAAAAATCCAGAAACTGCAAAAGAAGCTCGAGGAAGGGCCTACATCAAGTGCAAATCCGTAACTTTGAGATTATGGATAGTTAATTCTATCACCAGTAAATCAGAATCTGGATTGACTCGGCAGGGTCCTGTAAAAAGCGTTTGCCGCGCGTGTCGCAATGGGCTGGCGGTCGATAGTGGCCGACACCCCTGTGCCCTCAGGGGCTCGACCACCGCCGAGAGGCGTCGGCCTCAGCGTCGCCACCACCTCGCTGGCCTTCTGACCCCGGCCACTCCCAGGTCGTGGCAGTTCCGCGTCCAGTCCAGCCATCGTTAGCACTCTGGCGGAGTCGGCCAGCCGGTCCAGGCCCACCCCGATTGGTGTGCCACCGCCAGCACCACACGTGGCGCCAGCAGTCCCGACCAACGTTGCAGCTTGAACTCAAGACGTTTTTGCTCTATCATCGCGTTCAGCTCGTTGGTGATTCTGTCAGGGATTTTTTGCTTGCCGCATTATGGGATTGGGTCACCAAGGAGGCTATTCTTTACATCTTACAAAACCGCAATCACTATATTATGGTCAAACTTGTTCTTGACAAGCACTAAAGCGCGTAGAAAATGTATTGACTCCGTGTTATGGGCATTCGGTCCGCGGGCGCTTTCAGCCGCGGGCATTGACCCAGCTCGACTTTGGCGCGGGGTCCACCAAGAAGCTTTACTCGCGGCAAGCCCTGTGGGCGGTTAGTGTATTAGGAGGAACGTGCAGTGTATGCAGAAGGAGCCGCGGAATGAGCGTTAAAGAAATCACAATGGACGCACTGAACGTGGACGAGTTTATTGCAAGTCAGGTGGCCGAGATTTCGTCTGTTGTCGGGGAGGGGCTGGCGGTCAACGCGCTTTCCGGCGGGGTGGATTCGTCCGTCGTTACGATGCTCGGGCACAAGGCGCTGGGCGACCGGCTCAAAACGTATTTCATCCAGAACGGTCTGATGCGAGAGGGCGAAGCGGAGCAAGTTGTCGGCTGGTTCGCCGGCCTGGGCGTCGATATCGGGGTTATTGATGCCAGGGACAAGTTTTTCGGGGCGCTCAAGGGCCTCACTGATCCCGAAGAGAAACGGGAGAGGGGCATCACCCAGGTGTTTTACAAGGATGTCTTCGGCGACTTGGTCAAGCAGACCGGGGCGAAGTTTCTGCTCCAGGGCACGAACTTCACCGATGTGGAAGAGACCGTGGCCGGCGTCAAGCGGCAGCACAACATCCTCGAACAACTTGGCATCGATACCCAAGAGGAATACGGATACCGGGTGCTGGAGCCTATCATCCGGCTGCGGAAGCCGGCAATCCGCGCCGTGGCCAGGGCGCTGGGGCTCCGGAAAGAAATCTACGCCCGGCCGCCATTCCCGGGGCCGGCGCTCTGCGCCCGCGTCGTGGGCGAAGTGACACCCGAACGCGTGGAAACGGTGAGAATGGCGACCAGGATCGTGGAAGACGAACTGTCTGAAACCGGCGCGTTCCAGTATCTTGCCATCCTTCACGACGACATGGTAACTGGCGTCCGGGACGGCAGGCGCGATTATGGCCAGCAGATCGAGGTGCGATGCTGGGACAGCACCGACGCCGTGGCCGCGTCGCCGACAAACCTGCGATTTGCGACCTTGCGGAAGTTGGCCGACAGGATTACCGAGGAAGGTCCGGGCGTCGTGAGCGTCACCTACAACATCGCCGCGAAGCCACCCAGCACGATTGAGGCGGTTTAGCACAATGAGGAGCCGGCCGCGGCATGCCGAAGCGCGATGACATCAACAAGGTGATGATCATCGGTTCGGGCCCGATCATCATTGGCCAAGCCTGCGAGTTTGACTACTCCGGCACCCAGGCCTGCAAGGCCCTCCGCTCTCTCGGCTACGAGATCGTCCTGGTCAACTCCAATCCGGCCACTATCATGACAGACCCCGGAACGGCGGACGTCACCTACATCGAGCCGCTGACGGTCAAGGCCTTGACCGAAATCATCGAGAAGGAGCGACCTGATGCGCTGCTGCCGAACTTGGGCGGCCAGTCGGGGCTCAATCTTTGCGTAGAATTGTCCAGGGCAGGGGTGCTCGATAAGTACGGTGTGCAGGTTATCGGCGTCCAGGTCGAGGCCATCGAGCGCGGTGAGGATCGGACCGCGTTCAAGGAGATGATGGAACGCCTCGGCATCGAAATGCCCAAGGGCGCGGCGGTGTACAGTGTGGAGGATGCAGAGGGGGTAGCGGCTGAACTTGGCTACCCGGTCGTCATACGCCCAGCATATACCATGGGGGGCACGGGCGGCGGGCACGTTTACAACGTCGAGGAGCTGCGCCTGGTGGCCGCCCGCGGGATTGCCGCAAGCCTCGTCGGCCAGGTCCTGGTGGAGGAATCCGTGCTCGGGTGGGAAGAGTTGGAACTCGAAGTTGTCCGAGACGCCAAGAACCAGATGATCACCGTATGCTTCATTGAGAACGTCGATGCCATGGGTATCCACACCGGGGATTCCTACTGCACGGCGCCCATGCTCACAATCGACGCCGAACTCCAGGAGCAGCTCCAGAATTATTCCTACGACATTGTCGAGGCCATCCAGGTCATTGGTGGGACGAACATCCAGTTCGCGCACAACCCGGAGACCGGCCAAGTGGTGGTCATCGAGATCAACCCCCGGACCTCGCGCTCTTCGGCTCTTGCATCGAAGGCGACCGGCTTCCCCATCGCGCTAATCTCCTCCAAGCTCGCCGCCGGGCTGACCATGGACGAAATTCCCTACTGGCGCGACGGCACGCTCGAGAAATATACCCCCTCCGGCGACTATGTGGTGGTGAAGTTTGCTCGCTGGGCATTTGAGAAGTTCAAGGGGGCTGAAGACAAACTTGGCACGCAAATGCGCGCAGTTGGCGAAGTAATGAGCATAGGCAAGACCTACAAAGAGGCCTTCCAGAAGGCTATCCGCTCGCTCGAAACTGGCTCCTACGGCCTCGGCTTCGCCAGGGATTTTCACCAGCGGACGCTGGAAGAACTGATGGCCATGCTCAACGACCCGTCCAGCCAGCGCCAGTTCATAATGTATGAGGCGATTCGGAAGGGCGCCAGCGTGGAACAACTCTACCGGAAAACATACATCAAGGCTTGGTTCATCGAGCAAATGAAGGAACTCGTGGAGCTAGAGGAAAAGATTCTTCAATACAACGGCGCACAGTTACCCGACGGATTGCTGGCTCAGGCCAAGAAGGACGGCTTCTCAGACAAGTACCTGTCGCAGATTCTGGGCGTCACCGAGCCGGAAATCCGGAAGCAGCGGACGAGCCTCGGCGTGGTCGAGGGCTGGCATCCGGTCAGGGTCAGCGGTGTCGAGGACGCAGCCTATTACTATTCGTCCTACAACGCACCCGATCGGGTAGCGGCGAGCAAGAACCGAAAGGTGATGGTGCTCGGCGGCGGCCCCAACCGGATCGGTCAGGGGATCGAGTTCGACTACTGCTGCGTGCACGCCGCCTTGGCACTCCGGGACGAAGGCCTGGAGACCATCATGGTCAACTGCAACCCCGAGACCGTGTCCACGGATTATGATACTTCCGACAAACTCTACTTCGAGCCGTTGACGGTCGAGGACGTTCTTGCCATCTACCAGAAGGAGCAGCCGGAAGGGATTATCGTCCAATTCGGCGGCCAGACACCGCTCAACATCGCCGACGAACTCGAGGCGGCAGGGGTCAACATCCTGGGCACTTCTCCTGAGACCATCGACTTGGCCGAAGACCGTGACCGCTTTCGCCAGATGATGGGAAGGCTCGGCATCCCCATGCCGGAGTCCGACATGGCAAGCACCCTCGACGACGCTCTTGCAGCAGCCGAGCGCATAGGATATCCCCTGATGGTTCGGCCGTCCTACGTGCTCGGCGGGCGCGGGATGGAAGTGGTTCACGATGAAGAGATGCTGATAGAATACGTCCACGCGGCCGTGGGCGTGACACCGGACCGCCCCATCCTTATCGACAAGTATCTTGAAAACGCGGTCGAAGCCGAGGCAGACGCCGTCGCTGACGGGACTGACGCATTCGTGCCTGCTGTGATGGAACACATCGAATACGCCGGCGTGCACTCCGGCGACTCTGCCTGCGTCATCCCGCCGATCAGTATCCCCCAGAAACACCTCGCCACTATCCACGAATACACCCGAAAAATTGCCAACCGGCTCAATGTGGTCGGCCTGATGAACATACAATACGCCATCTACAAGGACGCAGTTTACGTCATCGAGGCGAATCCGAGAGCGTCGAGGACGGTGCCGTTGGTGTCGAAGGTCTGCAACGTCTCAATGGCCCGTATCGCCACACAATTAATGGTGGGCAAGAAACTCGCCGATTTCGACCTCACGGCGAAAGCCATCCCGCACTACGGCGTCAAAGAGGCCGTGTTTCCATTCCAAATGTTCCCAGAGGTCGATCCGGTGCTCGGGCCGGAGATGCGATCAACCGGCGAAGTTCTCGGAATGGCAGAGGCCTTCGGCCTGGCGTTCTTCAAAGCAGAGGAAGCCTCGAAGCAACTGCTCCCTACCGAGGGGACGGTCCTCATTACCGTATGTGAGACGGACCGCCCGGCGGTCCTCGACGTCGCATGGCGTTTCAAGGCACTGGGGTTCAACATCAAAGCCACCCGCGGCACCCACCAATTCCTCGCCCAGCACAGCGTGGACTCCGAGCCTATCCTCAAGATGCACGAAGGCCGCCCCAACATCGTGGACGGAATCAAAAACAGCGAGATCCACCTCGTGATCAACACCCCAATAGGCAAGTTGGGCACACACGACGATTCATACATCCGCAAAACCGCAGTCAGTTACAACGTTCCCTACATTACTACGCTGACTGCGGCCAAGGCTGCGGCCGAGGGCATCGCCGCACATTGCAAGGGCGGGGCGGCAGGTGCCCGCTCACTGCAGGAATACCACCGGGCCATCGGCGGACAGCAGCCTGCCGAATGACGCCTTTTGCCGAACCAGCGCAGCTTATGGCCGATACCCGCCGCTTTGCACGGGGCTATTTCCGAAGGTGCAGGGCGGCGTATTTTGCGCCGAATTTTTTAAGATTTTTTCGTGGACGGATTCTATGGACAGTGATATAATCCGCTCATCCATGAGGCGGGCCCAAGGGGAAGGGTGAATTTGATGGCCGGTGTCGGTGTACGACGGGGTGGGAAATGCTCACAGTGGTCAACTGGATGGGGGAAAAACTTAAATGGACGGCGCAGAGATCAGGACGTTGCGAAAGCAACTCGAGCTCACTCAGGAAGAGTTTGCTCATGAAATCGGAGTGACGTTCGCAACAGTCAACCGCTGGGAAAACGGGAAGTCCGAACCTTCCCGCCTGGCGCTGAGGATATTGACCGCGCAGAAAGAGAAGATAGCCGCGACTGCCAACAGGTCGTCCCGCAGGAAAAAAACTAAGCGGGGCGGCAAGCGGCGCTGAACCACCCGCCTGCCGTGCTTCTCCGCCGACAGCCCCTCACTTCAGGGCCTTCTCAATCTCGGGGAATGCGGCCCTGGCAAAATCCTTCAACCGGGTCATTCCCTGTTTTTCTTCGTCGGGGCTCCCGATATAAGTCGAGAGGCGTATGAGCGCCACCCGCGTTCCCGAGCGCATGAGCAGGTTGGAGAGGATGACCTGAGCTTGCTGGCGGAGAAAGTTCCCGGTGTTGACATCCCCGACCCTGTACCAATACAACACGGCCTGCCGACCGCCCCGGCCCATCAGGACAAGTCGCCGGCCATTGATTTTCCTCCCCGCTTCAGTGACGAACGAGTCGTAGGCAATATCCTCAATCTCCGTGCCGCCCGCCGCGTAGCACTGCTCGGGCGGATGGGTGACCTTTCGCTTGCCCATGGAGAAGATAACCGCGAGGTTGACGACGTCCTTTCGCCGGTGGTAAATCCTCATAATCATGTCCTCCGTGCCGAGGACCCTTTTGGTCTTTTCGTCCACTTCCATCGACCGACCCACCCAGTTGCCGATCTCGAGTGGTATAGTCTCCGCCTGCTCCCCCATCTGAGGGACATCTGTCTCGTATGAGTAGGCGCCGGTGATGAGTGCAGCGAGGATGAGACCGGTGAGCATGCCCCAGTAGTGTGTCTCGCCCCGCTTGCCGGCAACTATGATTGCTACGCCCACCATCAGTGCCACGGCAGCCATCACGAAGCCGAGCGTCCTGCCCGGCCAGGCGCCCGGATGGTTGTCGTTGCTGGCCGATACCAGCAGCGTGCTCAGAATCACCGCGGCGCAGGCGATAATAACACAAGCGAAAATAATGCTGGCCCACCTTCCACGCAGCTCAGGCATCCGGCACCTCCGGCGCGGCCTGCGGCTGGTTTGATCCGCCGGAGTCGGCTCCGCGCTGCTGACGGCTCTCGATGTAGCGGAGAACACGCTCCAGCGTGAACAGGGCGATGAACGCTATCACGAATATCATTATCCCACTGAAATCATGCACCGGCTCGTTTGACAGTTTGCGGAGGTGGGGGACCAAAGACGAGAGCCAGCCCGACTCCATACTGTTCCATAACTCATCACCTGTGGCCACGGCGCTGCTCCATTTGTACGTGACCACCGCCACAGTGAGGATGCGGATGAGGTTCGCGACGAACGATGCGGGTATGGTCGCAAGACACAGGATAACTTTCTTGGTCAGCGAGAGAGGGGTTATGTATGCGAAAAGAAGCCCGAACGAAATCAGCGCGATCAGCGACCGCAGCCCACTGCACACCGCGCCCACCGTCACCTCCTTCGGCTCCTCGTCAAGCTCGCTGGCAAATTCGATCTTCGAGCCGGTCCGAACACAATAAATGCCCACCAGATTGCTGTTCAGAATCCTCACCGTGTTGGCGGTAGCAAACATTTTCAGCGGCATGGTTATTTCCTGGACCTTATACTCCGGCAGGGGGACCGTGCTAAACAAGAAGATGAGTGGAAAGGCCATAATCAGCGCCACCCGCTTACCCAGGTAATACAGCACCAGCCCGATTACGACGATGAGGCAGAAGAACCAGCCAACTGAAACAATCTCGTGAGTACCCGCAATTACGCAGCAAATAAGCGCAGGGATCAGAACAAAAAGCCCGGGTTTCCACGGCTCGGGCCTGAGGTGACGGAGAGAATACAGAACATACACAGCCGTTGCACCAGCCAGGATGGCGAACAGCCAGCGCTTGTCCAGGGCAGGAAATTCTTTGAAAATGAAATACAAGATACCTGCCCCCACCAGTGCCGCATACAGAACCCCAGTCTCCGGGGGCGCCTCCCCCGTCAGTTCCTTGCGTTTCCTGAGCACCAAGTAAGCCGAAATGAACGGAATCAGAGGGGCGTGGGTGTAGTAATCCTCCTCGTCGGTCCACCGAAACCACACCCTGTAGAAAGGCGAGGCGAAAATCACCCCCAGCAGCAGGAAAGGGAGGGCAGCCCTTATCGCCGTGCGCATCCCGCCCGCCCGCGGCTCCGC
>JAUWIN010000092.1 GCA_030605345.1 Candidatus Brocadiia bacterium | reverse complement strand
GCTGCGAGATTGGGCGGGGCGCGCCCATCCTCTATTTGACCGTGGTGGGCGCTGTGCTCGGTCTCTTTCGCCACCGCGCCCACCTCCGTCGCCGCCTCACTGGCACCGAGCCGCGCTTCCGCCTGCGAGGAAAGCCCAATTGACATAGCGCGCCGCGCGGTGTAGCATTCGTCGCCCAGTAATCCACAGGCGGGCTGCGGCCGAGGGCCACATCCACAGCGCCCCGCCCTGTGCCTAATCGGTCTCTCTGATTGAAGAACCT
Organism: Candidatus Brocadiia bacterium; assembly: GCA_030605345.1. GTDB lineage: Bacteria > Planctomycetota > PUPC01 > PUPC01 > PUPC01 > JAUWIN01. The sequence goes on along the minus strand of JAUWIN010000092.1, from coordinate 8,068 downwards.
TCCGATGCGGGTGTTGCTGACAAACGACGACGGGATCATGGCACCGGGGTTGACTGCGCTCCGCCGACGTGCAGCGGAGCTCGGCGATGTGTGTGTCGTTGCACCCGACGAACAGCGCAGCGGCTCTTCACATTCCATTAACCTGCACCTGCCCATCGCAGTCAGGGAGATATACCGCGACGGGGTGCTCCTGGGCCACATGGTTCGGGGCACACCGGTTGACTGCGTCAAGTTCGGCGTGGCTGAAATTCTGAAGGAAAAGCCGGACGTCATTATTTCCGGCATCAATGACAGCTCAAATTTCGGGATCAGTGTGCTCTATTCCGGCACCGTCGCCGCGGCCGTTGAGGGAGCGCTGATGGGCATTCACTCCATCGCCATCTCCATAGCACAGGGCGAGCGGGGCGACCTCGACTACGCCGCCGAACTGGCCGTGCAACTCGTCGCAGAGGCCACTGCACGCCCCCGCACGAAGCCACTGCTCCTGAACGTCAACGTGCCGGCGCTGCCTCGAGGGGAAATCAACGGCGTCAAGTGGGTCCGCCATAACGTCGCCCCATACACCGAGCGCTTCCGCCACGTATCAGAGGAAGGCGGCTGGAAACACTATGCTATCCACGAACTGGAGGGCCCGCGGCACGAGAACCCCGCCGACGATATTCACGCACTCCAACGGGGCTACGTCACCATCACACCGCTCCGCGTTGATTTCACCGACCACGCCGAACTGGCCCAGCGGCGGTGATCGCGCCTCCCCAATATAGTCTTCGGCCGCTCCGGGTCTGATGTTTCGCTATTCAGGCTCGATGAAATTGCAGTCAGCGCATCTGGCCGGTCAGGGATGCCTCGTTATGTCTTGTATCAGCCATCCGCCGTCTGCGTCCCTGACGAATTTGAACTGGACTCCCACGACCAGCCGCGCCCATCCGGCGTGAGATGTGGCCAGAAGGTCGCACGTTGCCACCGCTGCTGTTCCGCCCGGGAGCTCCGTCAGTGCCGTGGCCGTCGCTTTGTCGGCCTCGCGGTCTCCCGAGATTGTAACCTTGACCGCGCTCCCCAGGTATAGTTTGTCAACTGGAGCCAGGAAGACCTCCCTCCGACCACGCTCAGCCGCGCCCCTCTCAAGCCTCGCCCCAGGAACGAACAGAGCAGCCAAGCTTTCTGAATTACTCGCATTGAACAGATACACGTATCTCCGGACGATTTTCCGTATCCGGCTCGCCGGGCCGCGCGAAGTAACATACTGCTCGACCATTTCTGCCAGGAGGCCAAACTCGGCGTCAATCGACTCAACCGCAGTCCGGTCCGGATGCTCTGATGCTTCTAGCCTGGCGCGCAATTCCGCCTGCCACTTCGCGAGCTGCGCCCGGACTTCGCTTCGTCCGCTGGAGGCAACCGCGCTCTCAACATAGACCGGCAACAGCATCTTGAGCGCCGTCAGCGCGGCATCATCCAGTGGCCCCCGCTGCGAAGTCATAATTGTCTGTATCCCCTCGCGCCCGACCCGCGCCGCCTGTCCGTTCTGGTTGTCGGCCTGATACGCCGTTGCCTTCACCAGGTATCCCGACCGGACGTATTGAGGGACAACGCATCTGCTGATGACGGAATCCGCCAACTGGATTACGAGTTTGCGATCGCCCCCGGCGTATAGATGTTCCCGAGCCCGTGCAATCAGCCGCCGCGCTTCCGGGCCGGACATCCTCGCCTCAGCCGGTTTTTTCTCCTGCCCGCCGTCCCACCACGACTCGAAGCAGCCGGGAACAAAGGTGCACACTGCCACCGCAAGTGCCACTGCTGCGGCTTTTGGTGTTTCAGCGCTCATCGCTTACCCCCAACTCCGCCGCCGCCCGCCCGGCGGAGCAAATATACCACGCGAGATACATCCCGAAAGCGTATCGGACAAGCTTCGGCCAGTGGTGCCACCTGAACAGGGTTAGGAGCTGAGCTGGTGCTCCGCCCCAATCCGGCAGCGGCATCAGAGCCATCACCGCGAACAGGTCTCCCAGAAGCATCGCCAGCAGCGCCGCGACCACTCCCAGGAGTCCTCGGCCGACGCTCCCGCCCGCGCCGAAAAACCATATCCCCAGCGCTCCCAGGAACGCGGCCGCTGGCTCATGGCCCTGCACATGCCATCCCGCGGCACGGTTCAGATGGGTGACCACAGAAACCATAAGGCCCGCCGCCGCAATGCCTGTCATGGCGCCGGCGGCCACAAGTTGCCACTGCCCGCTCACGGTGACCCGCCGGCGCACGTTGTCCGCGCTCACGGCTTCCCCTTTCGCTTCAACAACTCGAGTGGGTCACCGGTGAACAGCCGCAGGTCTGCCTCCGGCCCGTCGAGGAGTCTCTCGGCGGTCTCCTCTGCGTCGAGCAGAGTCTTGTAATATACCAATTGCTCAGTGAGTTCATATAGCCGCGCCGCGCGGCCGGGACCGGGTCGTCCGAGTTTTTCCGCTGTCTCAGTCTGTTTTTCCTCCAGCGCCAGCTTCATCGAAGGGCCGCCATTCTTCAATCGTTTGATTGCCACTTCCACCGCGTCGAGCCAATCCCACTTTAGCTGTAGCGCCCGCCACTCATACTTTACGGCATCGATCCGCGCCGCTTCGGTCATGCTCAACAGCCGCATCTGTAGCCTGAACGACGACGCCTCGGCATAATCCGGCCATCCCCGACGCGCTAATGAGCGGGTAATGTAGAACGCCAATGCCCGGGGGCCCGGCAGGTGTGTCTTGCTTCCGGCCAGTTCGGCGGTGTAAACCTCGGCGGCGCGATGCCCGGATTCTACAAGGCTGTCATACGTCTCCGCCAGCCGGTCCACCGCCTTCTGTATGTGCTCCGCGGATTCGCCCCGGCCAGCAGCCCAACTGGGCCAATGCGAGCAATCGACGAACAGGCGCCAGATGGCCACCGCACACACCTCCCCCTGCCCCGTCCGTGCGAGTGTGGCGAGGTATCGCCCGGCTTCATCCGTCAGCGGTCTTGGGATTCGCCCGATAACCGCCTCGCAAAACGCCACGTCCTTTGGATAAGCCCGGCACGCCTTGAGCATCGCCCCGGTCGCCGGCCCGACATCGCCCTCCTTGTAAGACCACGGCTCCAGCGCAGTCACGGCCAGCATCCGCGTGTCGTGGTCCTCCGCCAACAATTGCTGTTCCAGGCGTGCAGGCGATGGCGGCCAGGGAGGAACATCGAACAGGACCCGCGAACTGAAATGCAGCGCCCACACCGGCGGCGTCAGCGAAGCCCGAGGAAGCAGCAACGCACACTCGGTCACGTAACCGCGGCCTGTCGGGTGCCACAACACTGCGCTGCTGTCGAACCAGGCATCGTCAATCGACGCCACGGGATGCAGCACCAGCGTATCAATAACGCCCGCGGCAAGGCCGGCCGGCAAGACCACCGGCGCCGTCAGCGCCTTGGCCGCCACGCTGTCCGGCACAAGGTGCTTCTCGCAAAAATTCATCAGCGGCCGGTTGCGCCGGTTCATAAAAGCGCACGAACTGCACGATACAGCCAGTGCTGCGACCAGCAACACACGTCTCATGGCTTGCTCTCCGCCTTGTCACCTCTAATGTCGAAAGCAGTCTCCCCGAACCAGCAGAGGGCGAACACCGGCGCCGAGGCGACGATCCTTGGCACAAACAACAACGATTGCTCAACGAAAGAGCCTTTCGCCCCAGCCCACACAATCTGCCACGTATCACGGGCACCGAGCATAACTGCATGAATGGGATGAAGCACGCAGACGTCCAGAACCACGCAAGCCGTCCCAACCGGCACAAAAACCGGGCACAAGGCGCTCTTCTCGAGCGTCGTTTCCGGCCTTACCACATCGTCCAGCCAGGTGAGCAGAGGGGTGTTTTCAGGATTACGGCAGGCGCAGCCAGCGACCCCAATCGCCAGAAAACTCAGCATTAATACGTGCTTTCCCACCTTGCCCACTCCGCATAATAGTCTCGGACCCAGCAATTGTACTACATGGTATCCGTGTTTGTGCGCCTGGTCAAGTTAGGGGATAAGGCGAGACTGTTGGTTGGCATTTGACACCGGCACGGGGCTCGGTATAATTTTTATACGGTTCTTGTGCTTTTTCTGAATGTGATGGAGTTGTGGGCCGCGATTTAGTTGTCTGTGTGCGGGGCGTGGCGCAGTTTGGCAGCGCGTCTGCTTTGGGAGCAGAAGGTCGGCGGTGCAAATCCGCCCGCCCCGACCATATGGTGGATGTAGCTCAGCTGGTTAGAGCGCCAGATTGTGGTTCTGGAAGTCGGGGGTTCAAGTCCCCTCATCCACCCCGTATTCCATTATTCTGCTGCTTATCCGTAAGCCCGGCTTTCGCCGCCTCGGTTCCCTTGCCCAACTAACTATGCGTAGAACTCGGGCCAGGATTCGCACTCTTCCTGCTCTGGAAACCGCGTCACTACTTCCAGCTCGACCACAGCTGCCGTTCCGCCCGAGGGCTGGTATCGTTCGGCGGGTTGGCGAATGGCCCGGACCCGGTCGCCGGGCTGCACGTCGAGATCAGCGCTAACACAGCCCAACGCGAAAAACGTAAAGTCCGGCTTGGTGTAGGCAAAACTGGTAATCTGCCCCACCGTGGCGTCGGAGGAATCAATAATAGCGTGGCCGGACCGGACACTTCTTCGTCCCTTGCCACGGAGCCGGATGATCTTGCGGCGGTTCTGTCTCATCCGTTCGATGTAGGCGTCGCGCCCGACAAAGAAGGGCACGTGAAACCTCGTCACGAAACCGTAGCCGGCCTCAGTGATTGAGAGGCGGCGGGGGCCTTCCAGTTCGTGCCCGAACAGCGGGAACCCTGCCTCCGTGCGGGTCGAGTCCCTTGCCCCCAACCCCGCGGGCGCCGCGCCCAGTTTCTCGCCTTCGTCAAGAAGGATGCTCCACAGCTCGACACACCGCGACGGATGCACATACAGTTCAAAACCAACCAGCTCGCCCGTGTAGCCCGTGCGGGCGACGATGCAAGGGATGCCCGCAATGCCGGCCGTGACGAACTTGTTCGGTTCGAGCCGTTCGATTGTGTAGGTCTCCGCCGTCTTTCGCGTGAGCCGGCACAAGAGCTTCGCCGAGACCGGCCCTTGCAGGGCGAGGCCGACCACGCCGTCCTCCCGCAGGTCCCGGATCTCCACCTGCCCTTCAACCTGTTTGGCGGGCATTGAGGGGTCGATTACGAATTGGCGGGAGTTAACCGCGTTGATCCAGTCCCAGTCGCGTTCGGCATTCGCCGCGTTGGCCACTAACATGAAGCGGTCCGGCGCGAGCCGGTACACGTAGAGATCGTCCATCGCTGTTCCGTCAGGATAAAGCATATAGGTATATTGGGCTTCGCCAGGGTCGAGCCGCGAGACACAGTTCGCCAGCACCGTATCGAGAAAGGCGAGCGCGTGCTTGCCCTTCACCTCGAACTGGCTCATGTGCGAGACGTCGAAGAGGCCCGCCGCCGTCCGGACGGCGCGGTGCTCGGCGAGGATGCCGCCCGGATATTGTATCGGCATCTCCCAGTTGGCGAACCCCGCCATCTTTCCGCCCAATTCCTTATGCGTCTCGTTCAGCAATGTCTGGTGCAGGGGCAGGTCGGGCTCGGTATATTCATATCGGTTCTTTGCGGGAGCCTCGGCCTCGGCATATTTGACGCCCTGCCCAATGAAGTAAGGCTTGGTCACATCGACCGAGGGCTCAGGCAGCGACGTCGGCAGGCGCTCGGCCAGCTTATCGGGCAGCGGCTCGATGACGGTGGGACCATCAATCTTGGCGTAGAGGTCATCTTCCATAAAGAGCAGGTAGCCGTCGGAGAGTTCGCGGACCCATGTCTCGACCTCGGTCCGCCTGGGCTCGTGCGCCAGGAGCGCGAAGCGCTCTTCGCGGCCCGCTCTTCCCAAATTCACGACTATGACGTCGTCGATAACGGTCCCGTCGTGGCGCAGCATCAGTCCGCCGGCTGCCTCGTTCTCCTGCAGGTCTGCGAGCGAACAGCTGAGCATCTGGCCCAGGGCAAGCCGGACCTTGTCACCTCGAAGCAGCCACGCGGCCCGGTCCTGAACCCTCTTTCGGGCTGCAGGCTCTTCGGAAACTTCTGGCCTCGCCGGATAGGGTAGGGCTTGTGTGATTTCCCGCATCCGGCCAGCCGCGCTTTCCAGCACTCCCGGAGCTATCTTGCCACGGCAACACTCGTCACCGGCAGGCACCCAGACCCGGAAGGTCCGCACCTGGCCGAGGATGGACTTGATAATCGAAGCGATTTCACGGATTTGCTGACGGCTGATCCCCCTTTGTGTTGCCCAGGGCATGCCGAGCCGGATTCCGCTCGCCACGGCGCCAGTCTCGTCGCCGGGCAGCACATTCTTGTTGCACACGAGCCCCGCGATTTCAAGCAGTCGGGACGCGATCTCGCCATCTATCGGTATTTCGGGGTTCGGATGGTCTGCGAAACGCTTGAGGTCGATGAGCAGCATGTGCGTGTTAGTGCCGCCGTAGGCCAGCTCGAACCCCTCGTTCTGGAGACACGTCGCCAGGTACGCCGTGTTGTCGAGAATCGCCTGCTGCAGCTTCACGAAATCCTCGCGCTCGGCGTGTATGATTTCGAAGAGCCGCGCGATGGCGGCCATCGTGTGTATGTGGGGCCCGCCCTGAAGCCCGGGGAATACGCCGGCGCTGAGCTCCTTCGCCAGGTCGGGATAAATGGTCAGGATGACGGCTCCCCGCGGCCCGCACAAGGTCTTGTGGGTGGTCAAGGTGACCACGTGCGCGTGGGGAAGTGGATTGTTCAACAGGCCTGCCGCCACCATCCCGGCGAGGTGGGCAATGTCGGCCAGCAGATACGCGCCCACGTCGTCCGCTATGCGACGCAGCTCCGCCCAGTCGAAATCCCAGGGATACGATGACGCGCCAGCAATGATTAGCTTCGGCTGGTGTTCGCGCGCCAGCTCCCGAATCTGCGAATAGTCCAGCCGCTGAGTTTCCGCATCGACGCCGTAGGACCGGACGCGGAAGGTCTTGCCGGAATAGTTGAATTCAGAACCGTGGGTGAGGTGGCCGCCGTGGGAAAGGTCCAGGCCCAGGACCGCGTCGCCGTGGTCCAGGAGCGCTTCGTACACTGCGGTGTTGGCGGGTGCGCCCGAAAGGGCTTGCACGCAGACGTATATGTCGTCAGGGTCCGGGCTGCCTTCGAGCGCGGAAAACACCTCGGCAACGAAGCGGTGCGCAGTCAGTTCGATCCGATTCGCATTGACGCAGCCGCGGTAATATCGCCCGTCCGCCAGGCGGGTCTGCCAGCTTGCGAAGCGCTTGCGGTCCGACACCGCTTGGCGTGCGTCGTGCATCAGAGGCGGCGCCGGCTGCCCTTCCGCGTAGACGCTCACGAACGGCGAAGCCAGCATCGGGGCCACCTTCGGGTGGCAGATGCTCTCCGAAGGGATCAAGATCAGCTTTTCCCATTGGCGGAGCCTTTCCGCCTCGAGGATTTCTTGAACCTGTGACGCGGCCTCTGGGCCGGATGATGGCATCGCAAACATGGGCAGGTGTCGCTCCTGAAAACTGGTAATCTCAAAGCGACGCGATATCCAGCTCCCGCGCCGCGCCATATTCATCCAGCCGAGTAACCGCTGCCTTCACCGGCGCCCGGTGAAGAGCTTCGGGGGCCGACTCGGCTGTCTCGGCGATTTGGATCATCGCGTCGCAGAAGGCATCGAGCGTCTCCTTCGACTCCGTCTCGGTCGGCTCGATCATCAAGGCCTCCTTAACGATGAGGGGAAAATACATGGTCGGCGGATGGAAGCCGTGGTCGATCAGAGCCTTGGCGACATCCAGTGCGGACACCCCGGCCTTTGCCTGCCGTGAAGCGGAGACCACACATTCGTGCATGCAGAGGCCCCCGTAAGGCACGTCGAAGTACTGCCGGAGACGGCTCAGCACGTAGTTCGCATTGAGCACTGCGTGTTCCGCCACCCTAATCAGCCCCTCGCGCCCGAGGGTCAGAATATAGGCATAGGCCTTGAGCATCACAGCGAAGTTGCCGTAAAAAGGAGCCACGTAGCCGATGCTCTTTTCCTTGTCG
>JAUWIN010000037.1 GCA_030605345.1 Candidatus Brocadiia bacterium | reverse complement strand
CCCCGCCGCCCCCTAGGGGTTCACCTGAGAAGATTACGCCGCCCGGCATCCGGGCGGCCAACTCGGACAGCGGCTCAAGCTGAGCGTGTCCGACCTGATGCGCAGGGGCAAAAGCATCCCCACCGTCAAGGATAGTGCTAAGATTCGGGACGCACTGAACGAGATGACCGAACGAGACAACCTGGGCGTCGCGCTCGTCGTCGGCAAGGACAGAAAACTGGTGGGGATTATCACCGACGGCGACTTGCGCCGAATGCTGCTCAAAACGCCGGCCAGCGACCCGCTCGAACAACCGATAAAGAAACTCATGAGCCGCAACCCGCAGTCCATCGAGCCCGATGCTGGCGCAGCGGACGCCCTCCGGCTGATGGAAGTCAAGGGGATCACGTCGCTCGCCATTGTTGATCCCAAGGGCCGCCCGGCCGGGATCATCCTGCTGCACGATATCCTCGGGCGAGGTCAGTTCAGCGCATGACACCCGAGCAGCCATATCCCATCCGCGGCGTCGTTTTCGACCTCGACGGGACCCTGACGACCCCAGCGATCGATTTCGATGCCATCCGCGCCGAACTCGGCGTCACAGACAGGCCCATCCTCGAGCATCTCGACAGGCTCCGCGGGGAGGAGCGCCGCAGAGGATACCAGATACTCGAACACCACGAGGCGACGGCGGCGGAACAAAGCGAACTCAGCCCCGGCGCTCACGAACTCCTCGGCTTCCTGGGCAGAGCAGGCATCAAGACGGCTGTGGTGACCCGAAATTCCCGCACCTCAGTCGAAAAGTTCTCGCGCAGGCACGGGCTGGAGTTCGATGTTGTTGTCGCCAGGAACGACGCTCCCCCCAAGCCCTCGCCAGTGCCGTTGAGGAAGGCGGTCGAACGGATGGGTCTGGCCACGGACGAGGTTATTTTTGTCGGCGACTTTGAGATAGACCGCCTCGCTGGCGAAGCAGCCGGAATCACGACCTACATAGTTCAGAACCATCCCCGGCCGCGGGACAACGGTGCTCCGGAGATGCGAGTTGCCAATCTGGTCGAAATCATCGACATCATCCGCCGCAGGTCGGACCTGAACACCGGGGCAGACAGACGGTGAAACGCTCCCACACCAAGCGCGACCTCGTCAGAATGTTTAAGCAACGTCAGCTGCGAGCGAAGAGGTTACTCGGCCAAAATTTCCTCATCGACCATAATATCCTCAATTACATCTGCAAAGCGGGGGAATTGTCACCAAGCGACATTGTGCTCGAGATCGGCGCGGGGACGGGCCTACTGACCGAGCACCTGGCGCGGTCCGGCGCCGAAGTGGTCGCGGTCGAGATCGACCGTAACCTGTTCGACATCGCGCACCAGTACGTCGGCCAGGAACCTAACGTTCGGATTCTGTGCTGCGACATTCACGGCAAGCGCCACCGGATAAATCCCGAGGTCGAAGCCGCGCTCGAGCAGGCGATAGCGCCGGAGCGACCGCTGAAGGTCATCGGCAATTTGCCTTATTGCATCAGCACGGACCTGGTGGTCTCGCTGATCGAGATGCAGTGGAGCGTGGAGCGGATGGTGCTGACAGTTCAGGAGGAATTTGCCGACAGAATGCTCGCAGCGCCGGGGAGCCGATGTTACGGCCTGCTGACTGTGCTGCTCGGCGCACGTGCGGACGTCGAGCGGCTCAAAGACCTACCGCCCTCGGTGTTCTGGCCGGTCCCGCGCGTGGGATCGTCGATAGTGCGCGTCAGGCCGGTCCCGGAACGGCTGGAGCAAATCACAGACTACACCCGGTTCAAGCACCTGGCAAAGGTGCTCTTTTCACAACGCCGCAAGACCGCCGCGAGCGCCCTGAAGGGTATGATTCGGCCGCGGCTCTCGAAGCAGCAGATTATGTCAGCGTTGTGTTCGGCGGGCATGAACGAACGTGTCCGCGCCGACCGCCTCAGCCCCGCTCAGACGGTCGCCCTTTCCAACCAACTGCCGTGACCAAGCGCAGAACCCAAGCCGATACTACGTGCGAGGAAAAGATGGCCCGAGGGCTTGAAGATTCTGGGAGCAGCGAGTAATATCATCTTTCGCGAGAGTCTGAATAGCGACAGGAAGGGAGCAAAATGGAAAAGCGGCAACTGGGCCAATCGGACATCGAGGTCGCGGTGATCGGTCTGGGTTCGTGGGCAATCGGCGGCTGGATGTGGGGCGGGGCCGAAGACAGGGACTCCGTCGCGGCAATCCGCAGAGCAGTCGAACTCGGCGTTAACTTCATCGACACCGCCCCTATGTAGGGGCACGGCCGTTCCGAGGAGGTTGGCGGCAGGGCACTAGAAGGACTCCGCGACGAGGTCGTGCTGGCGACCAAATGCGGGCTGACCTGGCCGCCGAGGGGAGGGCGGAAAAAGTTTGTGGGGCCGGGCGGTGTGACTATTTACGACAATCTCGAGCCGGAAAGCATAATTGCGGAGTGTGAAGAAAGCCTTCGGCGCCTCCAGACCGATGTGATTGACGTTTACCAGTGCCATTGGCCGGACCCGGGCACCCCCATCGAGGATACGATGTCGGCGCTGATGAGGCTGAAGGAGCAGGGCAAAATACGGGAGATCGGAGTGAGCAACTACAGCGTCGAGCAGATGGAAGAAAGCCTGAAGTATGGCAGAATCGACTCTGACCAGCCGCAATATAACATGCTCGACCGCTCGGTCGAGGCGGAAGTTTTGCCGTTCTGCCGCCGGAACAACATTGGCGTCATCGCCTACAGCCCGCTGGGCAGGGGCATCCTCACCGGCAAGGTCACGATGGACCGCAAGTTTGGGAACGGAGACCACCGCGCCAGCATGGAGTGGTACCAGCCCAACAATCGAAGGCGGGCGCTCGAGTTCCTTGGCAGGATCAGGCCGATTGCGGAAGGGCACGGCGCAACGCTGGCGCAACTCGCCGCGAACTGGGTCATCAGTCAGGACGGCGTGACGACTGCCATCTGCGGTGCCCGGCGGCCCGAGCAGGTCGCAGAGAACGTCAGGGCGGGTGAATTCAAACTGACCCAGAGTGAACTTGCCGAAATCCGGACGCTGCTGGATGAACTCGGTCAGCCGGAATGAGCAAGCACGCCCCCCGGCCGTGCACCGTCTCAGGCGTTGACTGTCCCCCGAAGCAGCGCTAACATTTCGTCATGTCACCTACAATAGAGTGGCGCCATGAACTCGGCCTGAGCGTTCGTCGGGCCGCTATCTGGCTCGCCGTTTATTTTGTCTCCTTCGGCTCGTTTGCGTTTTTCGCTTCGCTGTACTGCGACGGACGCGGGCTAATGGCGACTTTGGTTTTCGTCGAGTGTGCCGTCCTCGCGGCGGTCATAGCACTTTTTGCGGCGAAATCTGACCCGCGACAACTGGGCATCCGGCGGTTTATCCTGCGGCTGTCGGTGTTTTGCGTGTCGGCGCTGCTGTTGAGCTCGGCGGTGCTGACCGCTGCGTGGGCTGTCTGGGGGGCTGAACCGCTTGTCGGTGGGCTGGCGGCTCAACTGGTTATTCTTTCTTTCTGTCTCCTGCTGGGGGCGATTTTTGCACTTGCGCGGTGTGGTGGAACCGAACCTCTTTTCGCCCAGTTCGTTTGCTTGTTTGTCGCATGTGTGCTGATGGGGACGGTTTTCTACGCTGACCCGATTGTGGAGGCCCAGCCAAGCCCGAAGGCAAGGAGCGTGGCCATCCGAGCTGCTCTGGCGGTGAACCCAATCCCCGCCATATCATGGTCACTCCTCGAATATGACCTGATGCGAAGGCAGATTATGTATGACAGGATTTCGGTTATCGGGCGCTGGTATCGCACGCCCTATCCCCAATGGTGGGCAACGGCGTGTGGGTACGTGGCATTATCTGTCGTAATACTGGCGGGCGCCGGATTGCTTCGCCGACGCTCCGTTTTGAACACCAGTCGAACAGAAAGAGGTTGAAGATGCGAAGGCTCCTCGGTTTGTTTCGAGTATCTGTGGCGGTTGGATTGCTCGTATGTGGCGGCTGTGGCAAGGAGGAAAACGCCCGTGCGAGGAAGCAGGACGGTGAGCGAAAAGCGGCTGAGCATCGACCGGCCACGGCACAAATCAAGAACACCATGGAGAAGTGCACCGCATTTCTCCGCGGCACACAGCATGACGACGGTGGCTGGGGCGCCAGAGGTTCGGACGTCGGCATCACAGGCCTCGTGGTAGTGGCGATTGCAGAAGCCCCGGGAGACGTCCGCAACAAGAACGCCGACCTCATCGGGAAAGCGGTGAAGTATCTACTCGCGAACAGGCGCGACGACGGCTCGATTGTGAACGAAGACGGGCAAGTCGCTAACTATCGCACCTCAATTGCGGCAAGGGCGCTCATTGCCTTGGACAGAGAGAAGCACAAGGGCACAATTGATGCGGCCGTCAAATACACAAAGGGCATCCAAGGCAAAGACCCAAACGACAAGGCCAGGTTCGGCTCTATGGGCTACGGCAGCGACGAGACCAAAGGCGACCAGATTAACACGGAGATGGCCATCGAGCTCCTTGCAAAGGCTGGCGTCCCCGAAGACGATCCGGTCTATAAGCGGGCACTGGTGTTCCTCGGCCGCACGCAGAACGTGGACGAATACGCCGAGGTGGGGGTAAAAACATCGAACGACGGTGGGGCAATATACCGGTCGGTGCGGGGCGGAGAAGGCGCCTCAAAGGCCGGAACCATCACCCTGCCAGACGGGACAAAAGTGTGGAAGTCCTACGGTGGCGCAACCTATGCACTTCTCAAAAGCCTTCTCTTCGCCGGTCTGGAGAAAGACAATCCGCGCGTCCAGGCGGCGTATCAGTGGATTTGCGAACACTACACGGTCAAAGAGAACCCCGAAATGGGCGAGCAGGGCCTGTATTACTTTTACTACACCATGGCGCGAACGCTGGAGCTGGGGGGTTCGCCGACAATCAAAAAGGGCGACACCCAACACAACTGGGCAGAGGAGCTGGCGGCGGAGATTATCTCACGGCAGAACGAGGACGGTTCGTGGGTCAATAGTGGCAACGACCGATGGTGGGAGGCCGATCCGACGCTGGCCTCGGCCTACAGCATGAACGCGCTCAACATCTGCCACGGAATGCTCGCCAAGTAAGGCCGGCACCCGCAGCAGCCTCTCAGGCCGACGTTTCTGCGCCGCCTTCTTGATTCTTGTGTTCTTCGGAGTTGTCCCCAGGCGTCTTATCAGGGGAGCCGATAACCTCGGCGGGCCCTGATTTTTCGCCCTCTCCATCTTGTGCCTTTTCGCTTCGCGGTGGGGCGTCCTCGGCACGGAGGTACTGCACAAGTTCTCCGAGGACCTGGCGGATTTCGGAGCGGGGCACGATCATGTCGACCAGGCCATGTTCGAGCAGGAACTCGCTTTTCTGGAACCCTTCGGGCAGTTTCTGCTTGATTGTCTCCTCGATGACGCGCGGCCCGGTGAAGCCGATGAGGGCGCCGGGCTCGGCGATGATGACGTCGGCCTCAGTTGCAAAACTCGCCGTAGTTCCGCCAGTAGTAGGATTGGTGAGCAGGCTGATGCTACCGACGCCGGCCTCCTGGCAGAGAGCAATGGCAGCGCTGGTCTTGACCATCTGCATCAAGGACACTACGCCCTCCTGCATTCTTGCTCCGCCCGAACCGCAGACGAGGATCAGCGGGACCCGCTGATTAGCGGCGACTTCGGCCAGGCGGTATATCTTCTCGCCCATCACCGACCCGAGGCTGCCCATCATGAAGCGGGTGTCCATGGTTCCGAACGCTACTTTCCAGCCTTGGATAGCTCCCGTTCCGACCACCATTGCATCTTTCAGGCCGGTTGAGTCGGCGTATCGTTTGAGCCGATCGGTGTAAGGCTCGCGGTCCACAAAACCCAGCGGGTCCTGTGGGGCGAGGTCAGCGAATAGCTCGCTGAAACTGGCGGGGTCGAGGGTGATGGCGATTCGCTGTGCGGAGTCGAGAGAGAAATGAAAGCCGCACTCGGGGCAGACCCGGAGGCTGCTTTCGACGTCCTTCTTGTAAACCGTTTTGCCGCATTCGTCACACCGTATCCACAGGCCGTCCGGCATGTCCTTTTTCTTGCCGCCAAAATGCCAGGCCATCGTCGGCTCCATTTCCACAACGCCACGCAGGTCAGGTCCGCCTTACCGCAAGCCGGATGATTTGCGGGCAAGTCCGGCCTCTCCGGCAGACCGCAGTTCCCGGATTGCCCCGGCCGGGTCGTCAGCCCAGAAGACAGCCTTCCCGGCAACGAACACATTGGCGCCCGCGGCCGCAAGCATTTCGGCGTTGGCCGCGTCAACCCCGCCGTCCACCGCTATGTCCACTTCCTCGCCGAACATCTGGCGCAGCGTCGGTATCTTCGCCGCCGGCTGCGGATGGAAGGTCTGTCCTGCGTATCTGCACTTGACCGTCATCACCAGGAGAATACCGACCTCTCCGACGAGGGGGGCAGCGGCTTCGGCGGGGGTGTTCATCTCCAACGCTATGCCCGGCCTTACCCCGAGGTTTCTGATGTCGCGTGCAAGTTTAACCTGGTCCGAACCGATCTCAACATGGAACAGAATGTCGTCTGAGCCTGCTTCGGCGAACGGCTCTATGAACTGACCGGGATTGTCCACCATCAGATGCGTCGATATGGGAATCTCACAAACTTTATCCAGCGCGGCAACCACAGCCGGCCCGAAGCTGAGGTTGGGTGCGAAATGAGCGTCCATCACGTCGATGTGCAGCATGTCCGCCCCGGCTTCATAGACATGCTCTACCTCCTCGCCCGGCCGCGCCAGGTCCGCTGCAAGGAGGGAAGGTGCAACCTTGATTTGTCTCGTCGCGGCCGACATCGCGCCCCTTTTCAACGCGCGGAACTATTTGTCGGAGAGCGCGGCCAGTCCGGATAGTTCCTTGCCCTCGAGGAATTCGAGCGCCGCGCCGCCGCCGGTGGAAATGTGCGACATCCTGTCGCTGAGGCCGGCCTGCTCCACGGCGGCGACCGAATCGCCTCCCCCGATAATGGTGGTGGCGTCCGACTCGGCCAGTGCCTCTGCGACTGCGTTGGTCCCTGCGGCGAACGGCTCCATCTCGAACACGCCCATCGGGCCGTTCCACACCACCATCTTCGCCTTCTTTAGTTTGTCCACGAACCCCGCCGTGGTCTCCGGGCCGATGTCCAGCGCCATCCAGCCCTCGGGTATGTCGCCCTTTACGACTCGCCTGTTGGCGGTCTCGCTGAAATCGTCGGCGACCAGGTGGTCTTCGGGCAGCACTAACTCGACGTTTTTCTCCCGCGCAAGGTCCGTGATACGCCTGGCGGTATCGAGTTTATCTTCTTCCACCATCGAATTGCCGATGGCACCACCTCCCGCCTTCAGGAATGTATAACTCATTCCGCCTCCGATGAGGAGGCAATCAATCCCCTCCAGCAGGTTCTCGATGGCGCCGATCTTGTCCGAAACCTTCGCCCCACCCATCACTGCGATAAA
The DNA here is from genome assembly GCA_030605345.1 of Candidatus Brocadiia bacterium. GTDB lineage: Bacteria > Planctomycetota > PUPC01 > PUPC01 > PUPC01 > JAUWIN01. The sequence goes on along the minus strand of JAUWIN010000037.1, from coordinate 12,987 downwards.
CGGATGGTCGGGGTCTTCCAGAACAGTGGTAAAGAATCTGATTTCCTTCTCCAGCAGGAAACCGGAGACGGCGGGGGCTACGTGTCTGGTAACGCCCTGGGTCGATGCATGGGCGCGGTGCGCGGTGCCAAAGGCATCGTTGACGTAAACCTCCCCCAGCGCCGCGAGTTTCTTGCTGAACGCGGCATCGTTCTCTTCTTCTTCGGGGTGGAAACGGAGGTTCTCCAGAAGCACCACGTCGCCGTCTTTCATCTCACCGACCGCTGCTTCCACCTCGGGGCCGACGCAGTCGCTCAACTGTCTGACCGGGCGGCTCAGCAATTCGCTTAGCCTGGCGGCAGCGGGTGCCAGGCTCATTTCCGGAATCACTTTGCCTTTGGGCCTGCCCAGGTGCGACATCAATACGAGCCTCGCCCCGTGCTCTACTGCGTATCGGATTGTGGGCAGGGCGGCGCGGATGCGTGTGTCGTCGGTAATGTTTCCCTCATCGCCGAGCGGCACGTTGAAATCCACGCGCATCAGCACCTTCTTGCCGCCCAGTTCCACGTCCCGAATTGTCATCTTTGCCACTTTGCTTCCCCTGCTGACGTCACGGGCGCTCCGCGCACCAAGGTGTCCCCCTGCTTGTGGACTCGGCACTACAATGCCGCCATCTTCTCCATCAGGTCAACACAGCGGCAGGAGTACGCCCACTCGTTGTCGTACCACGAGAGAACCTTGACCATGTTCGTTCCTTCGATGGTCATGGTGCACCCGGCGTCGAAGACCGAGGAACGCGGGTCGCCGATGATGTCGCTGCTGGTGATGGGGTCTTCTGTGTAGCCCATTATGTCCGGCATTCTGTCCGACATTGCCTTGACCGCGGCATTGACTTCTTGCACACTCGCAGGTTTTTTCAATGCTACGACCAGGTCAATTGCGGAGCCATCTGCGACCGGCACGCGCAGCGCCCTGCCGTTAAGTTTGCCTTCGAGTTCGGGAATTACCTTCCCCACTGCCTTGGCCGCACCCGTGGTGGTGGGGATGATGTTGAGCGCCGCCGCGCGCATGCGGCGCTTGTCCTTTTGAATCAGATCCAGCACCCGCTGGTCGTTCGTATAACCGTGGACTGTGGTCATCAGGCCGTGCTCGATACCGAACGTGTCGTGCAGCACCTTGACGACTGGCGCCAGGCAGTTGGTGGTGCAGGATGCGTTGGACACGACCTTGTGCTCTGGCTTGAGCACATCATCGTTCACGCCCAGCACGATGGTGGCGTCGATTTCGCCCTTGGCAGGCGCAGAGAGCAGCACCCGCTTCGCTCCGCCGTCCAGGTGCGCCTGGATTTTTTCACGAGTCCGAAAGATACCAGTGGACTCTAGCACCACCTCGACCCCCAGATCGCCCCAGGGAAGTTTCGCCGGGTCTTTCTCGGCGGTGACCTTGACCTCATCGCCGTCGATGCGCAGCCCGTCGCCGGACACCTTTACCTCACCGGGATACTTACCGTGGACGGAATCGTATTTTAGAAGGTGGCCGAGGGCATCCGCCTCCGCTAAATCGTTAATCAAAACCACGTCCATATCCGCGTTCTGTGCCTTGATTGCCCGCAATACGAGTCGGCCGATCCTGCCAAACCCGTTGATACCAACCTTTATGGACATTTCCGCCTCCTATAAAGAAATCAAATGTACACTCTCGATAACGCGAATTATAGGCCGACGCCGCCCGGTGTCAAGCCGATTTGGCACACACAAACGGCACGAAAATGGTGGCGCTGACAGAAGCGGTATAATGCGTGTTTGCCTGTGCCGTCCGACGATGGCGGCGAGGGCGGGACAGGTCGAGTTGATTGTGCCCTCAACGGGTGTTATAAGCTGCTCTGTTAGCGATTCAATCAACGGTCTTATAAGGGAGGAGAAGATGAACTGGGAAGAACTGACGGCGCCTGATTTCGAGAACGCAGTGAGAGAAACGGGCGGGGTGTGCGTGATTGGGGCCGGGTGCCTGGAGAAGCATTTCGACCACCTGCCGCTGGGTACGGACTTCCTGAACGCACACAAGGTCTGCACGATGGCGGCCGAAAAGGAACCGGCGGTGGTCTTTCCGCCTTATTACTTCGGCCAAATCCACGAGGCACGCCCGTTCCCCGGCGCCATGGCACTGCCGCCCATCCAGACGCTCGAACTGCTGATGTCCGTTTGCGACGAAATCGCCCGCAACGGCTTCCACAAAATCATCATCTACAACGGCCACGGCGGCAACACGTCGCTCCTCAATTACCTCTGCCAGTCCGGGCTGGCACAACGAAAGCCGTACGCCTTGTACCTTCCAGAAGGGCTCCACCCGGAGCAGCGTGAGAAACAATGGCAGGAAATCCTGGAGACCGAGGTGCACGGCCACGCCTGCGAATGCGAGACGAGCATCACCCTGGCCAACTATCCGCACTTGGTTAAGATGGACACATTGAAGGGAAGAAAGGCCGAGCCGCTCCGCCGCTATGGTCATATCCCGCCCGGCCGCATCACCGCCCGATGGTACGCGGACTACCCCGACCATTACGCTGGCGACGCCACCGCCGCGACGGCTGAAAAAGGTGAAAAGTTGCGCTCCCTCGTAGTTGATTCACTCGCCGACTATATCCGCGCCGTCAAGAATGACGAGGTCGTCCGGGATGTGCTGAACGACTTTTACGACCGATGTGAGAAAGTTGGCAAGCTAACCGAAACCGACTAACTTCCTCCGGATAAACGAGACAGCATCGGGAAACCTCGGCGACCAGGCATGAAACGACGGCTGTTTCTCAGGTCTGAAGTGTGGCCGCTCTTCAGCCCTCTTGGTCGCTGGGCCAGTCGCCGCGTACCACACAGAGCCCGACATACTGGCTGAGCTCGGCGGCGAATTGCCGAAGTTTTTCACGTGGGTATGGCTCGACCTGGTCCATCGCGGGGTCGAGGCAGTTCCCCGGCTTGAACTGCTGGAGAATATACTTTTCTGCCCCGCTCACAGTCTTTGCAATGCTTTGAAGCTCGTCAGACCCGACAAAGGCGGGGCAGACGGTGGTGCGGAACTCATATTCGATTCCGGAGGACATGATCATTTGCGTCGAGCGACGGATGGCGTCCAAGTCACACTCGGTCCCTGCCGCTCTGTAGTATCGTTGATCCAGCGCGGTCTTGATGTCCATTGATACGGCGTCGATGATGTTTCGCTGCAGGAGGCCTTCAATGACGTCTGGCAGGGTGCCGTTAGTGTCGAGTTTGACCATGGCACCGTGCGAGCGAAACTCGTGGATGAGTGATTCAAGATTTGCGTGAAGTGTGGGGTCGCCACCCGATATTACCACCCCGTCGAGCCAGCCCTCGTGGCGGTCGAGGCATTGGGTGACGTCCGAGACCGGTATCGATTCGAGCTGGTCGGAGTCAGTCACGAGGTCCGCCGCATGGCAGAACGGGCAGCGAAGGTTGCATCCCGGCAGGAAGACCTCGCAGGCGATTTTGCCTTCCCAGTCAATGAGGGTGTTTTCGATGAATCCTCGAATGGGCGGAAACTCACGCTGCACGTAAAGACCCCCTCACCTTGCAATCCGCCTGCGGCGGATCATAGCCGCCATTGTAATCTGATGCAACCGTGTTGGTTTGACAGCGGTCCGCGCAGATTGTTTTGCGCCCCTCATAGTGCGTCCGGCGCTCCCGTTATGTTTTGGCCTTTTTCCTGGGCGTTTCCGCCCGGGGGTCTTCTTGGAGTATTGTCTGGTCTCGGCCGGCCTTCTTGGCGCGATAGAGAGCCTGGTCGGATAGAGCGATAAGCTCGCCCTGGTTGGCAAGGTCGGTGCTGTATTCGGCAACTCCGAGGCTGACGGTCAGGGATATGTCGCCCTGGTCGATTTTGACCGGATGAGCTCTGACCGCTTTCCTGAGCCTTTCGGCGATGACGTGTGTTTGGGTGATACTTGTTTCGGGCAGGAGCACGGCGAACTCCTCGCCGCCGTAACGGAAGGCGCTGTCGCAGTCGCGGATGGCCCCGGTGATAAGGGTGGCGGTCTCGCGAAGCGCTGCGTCACCAGCGCGGTGCCCGCGAGTGTCGTTGACCTGTTTGAAGTGGTCGACGTCCAGCAGAATCAGGCAGAAAGGTGTGGCGTATCGCCGCGCCAGCCGAAACATGTCGTCTATCCTTATGTCGAAATGACGGCGCGTGAACAGGCCGGTGAGGCCGTCGATGATGGCGCGGTCGTGGAGGGTTGGCGTTTTAACCACCAGCGCCAGGTGCTTGGCGATGTCGGTCAGCGTGGCCTCCAATTCGTCGATCTTGCGCTCCTTATCCCCGTGGGTGCCTTCAAGTTGGATTTCGAACCTCATCACCCCGAGGGCGTCTCGGTCGGCGACCAGCGGTACGCAGAACACCCCAGCCGAGCCGTCAGTAGCCTTGACCAGGGTTTGGTGCTTCAGGGCCTCTTCCGCGTCGCTGAGATCCACCTCATTGCCGGAGAGTTGCGTGCCATGGAGCGTCTCGCCAGACCGCCTGAGTGCCTTCAGCACCAGGTCGCCTTCCTCATTCCTGAGGATCAGCGCAATTTCGTCGGTGCCCAGCAGGGGTTCCAACACGTTGAAAACACTTCCTGCGATTTGCCTGAGGTCAACTGTGTCACTGAGTATCCGGGTTACCTCGCGCATCGCCGTCAGCACCTCGAGGTGCGAACTGAGCTCCCTGCTCTGGGTGTGGACATCGGCCAAGCGTTGTTCGAGAGATTCTTCGCTGACCCTCGATTCGGCGAGAGTCCGTGCGTCCGCAGCACCAAAAACCGCCTGAGACATAACCAGCAATCCCATGGCCACGCCAAGCACCAAGGCAACAACCAGCCCGGCACCAAGGTCACCGGAACGAGCAATCAGGAAGTACAGGCACACGCAGCCGCCCCCGAGCCCGGCGAGCAGCGGGATCCAATAGAGCCCCAGCGCCCAATTGTTACTGCCCTTTTTCACCTCTCTCTTTGCCCCCGACGGGCATCAGATAAGGGCGCAGCCGGTTCAATGTCTTCGCCCCTATACCGGCAACTTCCGCCAGCTCATCCACGGTCTCGAACCGCCCGTTCTCCCGGCGATATTCGATAATATCCTGTGCCAGTTTCTCCCCGATGCCATGCAGCGCCTGGAGCTCCCAGTGCTCCGCGGTGTTGATATCTACCCGGTGGACGGCTATTTTCCCGCTCTGCTCCAACTGTGGGGACGCTTTCCCCAGACCGACCCTGCGGGCGTAATGAAAGACGAGCAACCCAATTAGCGCACTGAAGACGATGGCCAGCGCCAGGCGGTCGCCGGAGTTCAGCCATGGGAGCCTTCGGTTATAGTTCGGCATCCCTCCCACTCCCTCCGACGTCACATGTTTACCACGCCCTATGATGATACATCGACCGTGTTTTTTCAACTAAAATTTGTTCGTCTGCAATACGAAGCCATTTCCCCCCAAACGGACGCCCGCTTGAACCCCCAGCGTTGATGTGGTAATTTTATTCGACCGGCGCTGAAAGTAGCCGACAATTCATCGGAGGCGGCAATGACACTCAAGGATGCGGCCGATAAGATATTCCAGGCGTATGACCTGCGCGGTATTTACCCTGAAGAATATAACGGCGACATCGCCTACCGCATCGGTAGGGCGGCGGTCGTGCAAACCCGCGCCAGGAGTGTCATCATCGGGCGCGACATGCGCCGCGGCGGACACGCCCTGTTGTCAGCACTGGCGATGGGGGCGATGGACCAGGGGGCCGACGTCACAGACGCCGGAATGTGCAGCTCCGACGCGCTCTACCGCGCCGGCGTCGCACGTGACTGCGACCTCTCGCTAATGGTCACTGCCTCGCATAACCCTGCGCCATTTAATGGCACGAAGTTCGTGAGGAGAGACGGCACGTCTGTGGGCAAAAACTCCGGCCTCGGCGAAATCAAAGAAATGATTCTCACCGGGGAGTTCCCGCCGGTTGAGAACAAGGGCAGCATCGCCCGGGCCGAAGTGATGAGGCCGTTCATCAGGCATGCCCTCAGCTTCGTCCACCCGGACAAGCTCGGGCGCTTCAGGATCGTCGTGGACGCTGGCAACGGCATGGGCGGGGTGCTGGTGAACCTGCTCAAGGAGCATGTCCCGTTCGAAATCATTCCCATGTTCTTCGAGCCTGACGGTAGCTTCCCCAATCACGACGCTGACCCGACGCGCCCGGAGTGCGTCGAAATCCTCCGCAGCAGGGTGAGGGAGGAGGGTGCCGACCTCGGCCTGGGGTTCGACGGCGATGCAGACCGGGTGACACTGATTGACGAGAACGGCGACTTCATCAACGGCTCCGAGCTTGGTTCGGTCATCTGCAAAAAAATCCTCCGCGAACAGCCCGGCGCAAAGGTGGGTTATTGCCTGGTCTCGAGTTGGACGGCCCGCGATACTATCCTCGAAAACGGCGGCGAGGTCGTAATCACCCCGGTCGGCGGCGCCAACATCCGACCGCTTATGAAGGATGAGGGGGTGACATTCGTTTCGGAACGCTCGGGCCACTTCTACATGCAGAAGAACAACTACGCCGATTCCGGCCTCATTGCTGCGCTGATAGCGCTGGAGCAGTTGTCGCTGGCCGGATGCACGCTTTCGGAGCTTATCAGACCATATAAGAAATACTATATGGCGCCAGAACTCAGCCTGATGCTCGGTACCGAAGACTCCACCACCGCGGAACTGAACAAACTGAAGAAGGAGAAAGTCGCAAAGACCAGGCACCTCGGCAGGGGAGCGAACGTAATCCACCGCAACGAAGACCGCTACGAATTCGACGACTGGTGGTTCTGCGTCCGGCCGTCCGGCACCGAGCCGAGGAAGCTGCGCATGACCGTCGAGGCAAAGTCCAAACAACTGCTCGACGAGAAATACGAACTCATCAGCAAAGCGCTGAACAGTTAGCGCGGCCAGACGCGCACAACTCACTTCGCCCACACGGGGAGAATGATATCCGCCGGGACCGCCACCACGCCTTCCCGACGAGCTGCCATGCCCGCAGTTTGTTTTATTTCGCCGCCCCCACCGCCTCGACCACCAGGTCGCCGACCTCGCTGGTGGAGTAGCCCATCTTGCCGGCGCTCATGCTGCGGAGCCTGTTGGCCGTGACGTGCACCACTGCTCTTTCGACCGCATCTGCCGCCTCGTGCTCCCCGAGGTGTTCGAGCATCATGCCCATTGCGCTGATGGCGGCAATCGGATTTATGACGTTCTTGCCGGTGTATTTTGGCGCCGACCCGCCGATAGGCTCGAACATCGACACGCCGGCGGGGTTGATGTTGCCACCGGCGGCGACCCCCATCCCGCCCTGAATCATCGCACCGAGGTCCGTGATAATGTCGCCGAACATGTTGCAGGTCACGATTACGTCGAAATACTCCGGATTCTTCACCATCCACATGCAGGTGGCGTCCACGTGCGCGTAGTCGCGCTTGATGTCGGGATACTCCTCGCCCACCTCATTGAACGTTCGCCACCAGAGGTCGTGTGCGAAGGTCAGCACGTTCGTCTTGCCGCACAGCGTCAGCATCTTCTTCCGGTTCCGCTTCCTCGTCAGTTCAAACGCATACCGAATGCAGCGCTCGACGCCGTAACGGGTGTTGCACATCACCTGCGTCGCCACTTCGTTCGGCGTGCCCTTGTAGGTAATGCCGCCCATGCCGGTGTAGAGCCCCTCGGTGTTTTCGCGGATGACCACAAAATCGATGTCCTCCGGGCTCTTGTCGGCCAGCGGGCACTCGACCCCGGGATAGAGTTTGACCGGCCGGAGGTTGATATATTGGTCGAGTTCGAACCGCAGCCTCAGCAGCAGCCCCTTTTCCAGTATGCCGGGCGGCACGTCCGGGTGCCCGACCGCGCCCAGCAGCATCGCGTCGTAACTGCGGAGCTCCTGGACATCGCCGTCGTCGATGATTTTGCCGGTGGCGAGATAGCGGCGGGCGCCGAAATCATACGTATTCGTCCGGTACCGGAAGCCCTTCAGTTTCGCCGTGGCGTCCAGCACTTTCAACGCCTCCGCGATCACTTCCGGCCCAGTCCCGTCGCCCGGAATCACAGCGATGCTATACATTATCACTCATCTCCTGAACTTGGTGAGCGCGGATTCTACTCCCTCCGAGTACCCGATTCAAGCACCTGAACAACATGTAAGATTAGCACCGCGTCAGTGCCATTCGGCGACAACTCAAAACTATTTGAGACGGAGCACCGTTGGCAAAGAACATTCAACTTGCCACCGTGGGTGGCGGTGGCTATACTTTTGGGCGGTTTGAAATGTGTGGCGGTCGCCGACGCTCCAGACCAAGAGGTATGGCGACGGAGCAAGGAGGTTGTATGCCGGAAGTAGAAGGCAAGAAGACGGGCGGCCTGACGGCGTTGGGGGTTTTGAGTGTTGCGCTGGGGGCGCTGTGGGTGATTGCGTCGGTGTGGGCGCTGCTGCAGCCGCAGACTCTGGGGGCGATGACGAGACGATACGGTGCGCCGGAATTGCTGACGGGGTCCGGCGTCGCGGGGGCGTATGCGGATGCTATGGTGAACCTAGTGCTGGCGGGGCTGCTGTTTGCGGCGGGGGTCGGGCTGCTGCGGCTGCGAAAGTGGGGCGGTCGCCTCGCGATATGGTATGCGGTGGCGCGGATGGTCTGGAGCGTGGTGGCGCTGCTGCTGGCGTTTGTGGGGCCTTTTTCGAGCCGGCCTGACCCTGAGACGCTGGGGCCGGGCTACGCTGAGTTTATGCGAGACCGCTTCGGCGCGGTGGCGGCAACGGAGATTGTTGCGGGGTTTGTGCTGTCGGTCGTGTTTGCGGTAGTGCTGCTTTGCCTGCTGTCGCGCAGGTCGTACAAAGATGCCGTCTCTTAGCGGCTTGCGGGTGAGGGGGGACACTTGAAGGATTATGCACGGGGGAGTTTTGTCTGTGTGTGGGTATGGCTGTTGAATGCTATGGGGTGAGAGTTCGCGGTTCATAGTGGTTTTATCATGATTTCCAGGCGGAACGTGCGGCGGCTTTTGAGGAAGGGGCTGGCGGAGCCGCGTTATGCGGTCCGTGCGTTCCGGCAGCGTTTTCGGTCGTATATGTCGTATCTGCGGCGGGACGGCTGGAGTGCGCCGCCGGAGACAATCAGCCTGTTCCTGACGTTCCGGTGCAATCTGCGGTGCAAGATGTGCGGGCAGTGGGGGCCGACGGGTTCGGCGAAGGGGTATTCTGCGGAGATGCTGCGGAGTCGGCTGTCGCGGGACGAGGTGCGGCGGCTGCTGGACGAGGTGAGGTCGTTCGGTCCGAACATTACGCTCTTCGGCGGCGAGCCGATGCTTCATCCGGAGTTTGCCGGGATTGTGGAGGAGGTGAAGGCGGCTGGGTTGCGGTGCAACGTGGTGACCAATGCGACATTGCTGGAGCGCTTCGCCGAGGGCCTGGTCGAGGCCGGGATGGACGAGGTGATATTCTCTCTGGACGGGCCGCGGGAGGTCCACGACGAGGTGCGCGGTGTGCCCGGCACGTTCGACAGGGCGATGGCGGGGTTCGAGCGGCTCCGGGCAGCGAAGCGCTCCGCCGGGCGGAAGGTGCCGAAGGTCAACGTGACGAGCGGGGTGTTTGAGTGCGGGTACCAGCGGCTGCCGGAGGTGGTGCCGTTGGCGGAGCGGTTGGGTGCGGACTCGCTGACTGTTCATCATCTCATTTTTTATAGTCGCGAGACATATGAACGGCACAACGAGGTTTTCGAGCGCCTGTTCGGGGCGCAGTGTTACGACTGGGAGGGGTTTGTGGTGGACGAGTTGCCGGGGATTGATCCTGAGAAGGTTATCTCGGTGAAGAGGGAGATGGAGTCAGGTGGTGGGGTTCCGGTTGCGTTTTATCCGAACCTGACGGACGTGGAGACTCGGGAGTGGTATGGGGCATTTGATTTCGAGCCGCGGTCGTATTCGGGCCGGTGCAAGAGCCCGTGGATGGTTGCGTATGTCTTCCCCGATGGCGGGGTGCGGCCGTTTCATTCGATGAATTTCGCGGCTGGCAATATCCGGCAGGCGAGTTTCGGGCAGATATGGAATAACGCAGCTTACCGGCGCTACCGGCGCGAGGTGAAAGAGCGGGGTGCCTTTCCTATCTGCTCGCGCTGCACGGAGTTGTACCGGTTTTAGCAGCTATGTGGATGGGTGTGCGGCAGGGGAGGGCGCATGGCTGAGCAACCGGCAGTGCGGCCTGCATGATTGAGCAGGGCGTAATCGGCCCAGCGAGACAGAGCAGCGGCTGGCCTTATTTCTTTTTCTTTCTTCTCTTGCTTCGGCGGGTGCGTTTTCGCTTTTCCTTTTTCAGATAGGCGTCAAGGTCTTCCGGCGTGGTGATGAGGGTATCGTACCAAGGCCCGAAACGTTCGCAGTCTGGTGGGTTATGCCTTCGGCATCTTTGCGGCCGGCGCTGGTAGATGGTGCACATATTGTCGTCGTCGAGGTAAATGCATCTTCCCTTGACGACCAGGTGCCAGCGGAGATTCCTTATGGCGACATGGACGGTGTCGTAACGGAGTTGCCACCTCATTTCTTCAAGTTCATACTTCGTGCGCGGTTTAGTAATCGGCATTGCCAGGTCATGGCAGCAGAGAGAGGGGCAGTCGAGACAGATTTTACGTTTTTCTTCTTTAGTCATTGTTTTGATCTTCGATGCTCTTATAACGACACCGCGAAGCGGAATCAAGTTCTTACTGTGGGAGATTGTAATTCTCCGGTCGGTTTTCTTTAATCTGCCTCCATTCGTGCATGCTCTGGAAACGGCCAATACTCGAGCACATTGTGCGTCCTTTTTTGACATCTATCGAACCTACCTGTCCTTTGTTTCGTTACATATTTTCGTGGCGAATTAGCTTGAAGGCATCGTTTTGGCTTGACCGCATCAGCGGCGACATTATATTAGAGGCGGTATTATAAGGCGTTCAGTAGGGGTTAACATGTCTAAAGTTGGAGTCTGGCTTGTCGGAGCGTCCGGTTCCGTTGCAACGGCGACTATCGCGGGCACCGTGATGCTGAGCAAGCGCAAGGCCAAACCGACGGGGTTGGTTACCGCGCTTCCGCAGTTTCGCGGGGTGAAGTTCTGCCGGTTCGATTCACTCGTTTTCGGCGGCCACGAGGTCCGAAAACCGGACCTCATAGGGGAACTGAGGTCGCTCCATTCGAATTCGGGCTTGTTTTCTCCAGAGGTTATCCAGTTGGCAGCGGGGACGTTCCGACAGGTCAGGCGCCGAATCCGTCCCGGCATCGCCGCAGGCTGTGGCAGGCCGGTCGAGCAGATGGTCACGCTCGACCTTATCAAACGCCGCACCCCGGCGAAGGTCGTCGCCCACATCCGGCGCGACCTGGAAGAATTTAAGGAGCAGACGAGAAGCAGCAGGCTGGTGGTGGTGAACCTGTCGAGCACCGAGCCACCATTCAGGCGGCTGGCCTGCCACAGGTCTCTCAGCAAGCTGCGCCGGGCGCTGGCAAAGCCAGGCCGGTCGCCGCTGCCGGCCAGTTCGCTCTATTGCATGGCAGCGCTGGAGGCGGGCGCGGCGTACGTCAACTTCACACCCAGCCTCGGCCCCGATGTTCCCGCCCTTCTCGAGCTGGCCGAGGAGACCGGCGGCCTGGTCACCGGTTCAGACGGCAAGACGGGCGAGACCCTGTGTAAGTCGGTCATCGCTCCGCTGTTCGTGATGCGTAATCTGAAAATCCTCAGCTGGGTCGGCCACAACATCTTCGGCAACCGTGATGCCGCCGTCCTGGACGACCCCAAAAACAAGTCCAGCAAAGTCAAGAGTAAAGACCACCTCATCCGGTCCATCGCCGGCTATTCACCGCAGACCCTGGTGACAATAGAAAACATCGCGTCCATGGGCGAGTGGAAGACCGCCTGGGACCACGTGCATTTCGAGGGTTTTCTCGGGGCGAAGATGGTGATGCAGTTCGTCTGGCAGGGGTGCGACTCGGTTCTTGCCGCCCCGTTAGTGCTGGACCTCATCCGGCTGGCGGTGCTGGCACAGGAACGCGGCGAACGCGGAGTGATGAAACAGACCGCCTGCTTCTTCAAGAGCCCCCTCGGTGTCGAAGAGCAGAATATGTTCAAACAGTTCAACATGCTTGCCGAATATCTGAAAGGTTGAGCACATGATTATCATCGAGCCGCACATACACATGTTGTCCCGCACCACTGACGACTACCAAGCGATGTACCAGTCGGGCGTGCGGTGCTGTGTGGAGCCCGCCTTCTGGCTCGGCGCCCCGAGGCATCATCCGGGCACGTTTTTTGATTACTATGACCTGATACTCGAATATGAGACCGTTCGGGGCGAGCGCTTCGGCATCGACCACTACGCCTGCATCTCGGTCAATCCCAAGGAGGCGGACAAGGCCGAACTTGCCCGGACCACACTGGCTGGAATTGACGAGTATCTCGACCATCCCCGCTGCGTCTGCGTAGGCGAGATTGGCTATAATGAGATAACGAAGAACGAGGAAGCCGCATTCGTCCAGCAACTCCACATGGCGGAGCAGCGGGAGCTGCCGGTGTTGATCCACACCCCCCACCGCAACAAAAAGAAGGGCGTCGAACGCATCATCGATGTGCTGAAGGCCGAAAAAGTGACCATGCCCAGGATCAACATCGATCACAACACCGAAGAGACTATCGGCCTGTGCACCCCGCTCGACTGTTGGGCGGGGATGACCGTGTATCCTTACAGCAAACTCGACCCGCTCCGCGTGGTCAATATCCTCAAGGAACACGGCCTGGAACGCAAGCTGGTCAACTCCTCGGCGGACTGGGGGGTATCCGACCCGACTTCTCTGAAGCAGACCGCCGACAATATGAAGGCGGCTGGCTTTTCGGATGACCAGATCAAAAAGGTCGTGTTTGACAATCCGCTCGCGTTCTACAGCCAGACCCAGAAGTTCAAGCCGCGCCTGGACCTCACCCCGTTGCCGATAGAATCATTCCAGCGGTAGGTGCGCTGT
>JAUWIN010000055.1 GCA_030605345.1 Candidatus Brocadiia bacterium | reverse complement strand
CCCCGGGCCTTTTGCCCGCTCGTTGGCGTAATATGTAGGATTATGGGGTTATCGTCTACGGCTCTCAAGGCGGCAGGCAAACTCACTTCTCACCTCGTTTCGGTCTCATGCTTCACTGCCGGGCACTGTGCATGGTCAGCGTGGGTTGGAACCCTGCCACCGACAGAGGCAGGCACACGCCTGCCACCGCAAAAAACGCCCGCCTTCCCTCCGTGGGCATCAGCCCGCAAGGCAGCGCTTCGAACGCAGGTTTTGTTCTAATAGTCGGATCGCGCATCAAGGCACACAGCCTTTCCTGATGCTCACTCGGCCGTTTGGCTGGCAACCTCTCCCGTTGCTGGGTTTCTTTTCGGCATGCCTTGCCTGCGGTTTAGTATTTTTCTCGCTTTTTTTCAGTTGGTGCGGCAGATACGGTTTCCGCGGGAAATGTGCATGTATCGCCGGTCTCTGGCTCCGCTTTTGGCCCGCCTCAGGCGGGCCGGGACAGCGGCGTTACAAACATGACTCGTTCAGCAAAAAGCCAGGTCGGCGGCTAGTTGTAGCGGTGTGCTTTTTCTTCGCCGGTCAGCACGCGGAGGGCACCACTGGCAAGGGCGTCCATCTCCATTTCGCCGGGCACGACGTGAACCGGTGCCAGGAACCTGACGCGGCGCTGAATCCTGCGGACAAGCGGCTTGCACCGCGCCAGCGCGCCCGAGAGGACCACGGCGTCGATATCTCCCACCAGTACGGCGCCGCAGGCGCCGATTTCTTTGGCGACCTGATATGCCATGGCGCCGACGACGGCGCGGGCGGCTTTATCGCCGGCCTTCACTCGCCGCTCGACCTCGACCATGTCGTTCGTGCCAAGGTATGCGAGCACTCCGCCGGCGCCCGTTATCTTGCGCAGAATGTTCGGGATGCCGTTCTTTGCGGCCAGGCGGGCCAGGGCGCCGGCGGGCAGCCCGCCGCTCCGTTCAACGGCGAGGGGGCCGTCGCCGTCGAGTGCGTTGTTGACGTCAATTGCCTTGCCCCGCCGGTGCGCTGCGACCGAGCACCCGCCGCCGAGATGGACCACGACCAGGTTTGATTCTTCGTAGCGTTTCCCCAGCCTATGGGCTACGAACCGAGCCACCGCCTTCTGGTTGAGCGCGTGCCAGACGCTGCGCCGTTCTATCTCCGGAATGCCCGAAACACGTGCCTCAGGGCAGAGCTCGTCAACCACAACCGGATCAACAATAAACGCCGGTGCGGCGGCCGACGCGGCGATTCGGGAACCGATAATGGCACCCAGGTTGCTGGCGTGGGTTCCGTGCCGCCCGTTTTTCAGGTCGTCCAGCATCTGTGGGCCGACGATATATGTGCCGGACGGGCCGGGCGCCAGCAGCCCACCACGCGCCGCCACAGCGTCCAACTGTTCCGGTCGGACACCGCAGCGTTTGAGGGTCTTCAGAATTGCCGCTTCGCGCATGGGCACCTGGTCGGACAGGTTCCTGAATTTGTTGAGTCGGCGGGCAGGGTGGCGGACGGTGTTCTGTGTGACACAGCGGCGGCCTTCGTAGAGAGCGACCTTTGTGGAGGTCGAACCGGGATTGATGACGAGCACGAGATGGCGCCTGCCGTGTTTGGGATTTGTTTTGCCCAATTGCTATGCCCCAGCGACAGCTGCGGCCAGAGTGATGCCGAGGAATTTTACTCGCGCGGTATCGGTGCGCGAGGTGATGACAACGGGCGCGGTTGCGCCCCACAGGACGCCAGCGCATTCGAGCCCGCCGAAGTAGGTCAGGGCTTTGTAGAAGATGTTGCCGCTCTCGATTGTGGGTACGACCAGGATGTCGGCCCTGCCCACCACAGGCCCGGTGAGTCCTTTCACTCGGACGACCTCCGGCGAGACGGCGCCATCGAGTGCCAGTGGCCCCTGGACGACAGCGTTTCCCAGTTGCCCGGCCTCGGCTATTCGCTGGATGAGTTTCGCGTGAAGTGTGACCGGCATGTCGCGGAGCCGGACGTCTTCGACTGCGGCCAGGATAGCCACCTTGGGCCGGCTTATGCCGAGCCTTTCCATTATTTCTGTCGCATTTTTCACTATTTCAATTTTCCGGGACAGATTTGGATTGATATTGACCCCCGCATCAGTGATGGCGACAGGTTTGCCCAGGGGAGGCGCATCGAACAGGGCCACGTGGCTGAGTATCCGGCCGCTGCGCAGCCCAATATCGCGGTCGAGCACGGCGTGGAGAAGCTGCCTTGTGGGCAGGGTCCCTTTCATCAGGACCGAGGCTCGGCCGTCATGCACCAGCTGAGTCGCACGCTCTGCCACCTCGTCTCGTTCAGGAACATCGAGGAACTCGAAACCTTCGAGCGATATGCCGAGCGTCTCAGCCGCAGTGATGATGGCTGGCTTATTGCCGACGGCGAGCGGCTTGGCGATGCCCTCGTCGGCGGCCATGCGAAGGGCCTCCAGTGATTCCGCGTCCTGCGGGGCAGCGCAAGCGACCGTTGCCGGCTTTTGCCTGTCGCGGACGAGAGGAACGAGGTCTTCGACTTTCTTTATGCAAATCACAAGGTTTCTCCTGCACTCACTGCGACACGGCCGCTGCGCGCATACTCACGGATGCCGAACGGCTTGAGCAGGTTGATGAAACCGGTTATCTTTTCCTCTGTGCCGGTCATTTCGACGGTCATGGAGTTCACGTCCATCGCCGCTACGTCTGCGTGCATTACTTCGAGGATTTGCATCAGACGGGCCAGGTCTTCGGTCTTGATGTTGACCTTCACCAGCACCAATTCCCGGTCAAGGAAGCGGTCGAGGTCTTCGACTTCCACCACGTCTTCCTGCCCCGCGGTATCCTTCGCTATGGTGGCGAGTTGGTGTGGCTCGCCTTCCACCACAATGGTGAGCCTGGATACACCCTCCCCCTCCGACTCATTGACGGCGAGGCTGTGGATGTTAATGCCTCGGTGTGCAAGCCCGCTCGCGAGGTTGGCCAACACACCGGGCCGATTGCGGACGATGCAGGAAATAGTGTGACGCATCGCACGTCATCCTTTCTATCCCGTGGTATTCGGGCTAAGACGACTTCTCGAATGCACAGCTCTGTGTTGTGGCCGCTGCAAATATCGGTCGCGTGCACAACCGCGTCCAGATTGGGCGCCAGAGGCTGCCGTTCATCTATCGTATCAGGTGCGCGTTGGCCCAGTCGGTAAGGTCGCCGAAATACATATTCCCGCCAAAATCGACGACCAGTTGAAGTTTGTTCACCCCTTTCATCGACAGTTCTATCTTGACCGGGCCTGACTCGCAGGTGATGTGTTGTTTGTTGAAGATTTCCTCACCGTCGGCCAGCACCCGCACGGTCACGTCGCCCTGACGGTTGACATCGGCGTCGTCGATACCGACGAGCGAGACGAACTTCTCGAACTCGCCGCCGAGGTTATACGTCAGTTTCATCCCGGAGAAGGTTCCGAGTCCTTTCCGATAGGTCTTCCTTGCCAGGCGGATGGGCTTTCGATCGTAGCTCTGGTCGCGCCGGTATGGCCAGGTGTGGTCGCCGGCGAAGTAAGGTTTCGAAACCGCTTCCGCAGGTTCGAGATCCGAGAGATAAATCAGCTTCCCCTGCTCGAACCTGATGGCGATGAGGTTGTCCACCTCGATTTCCGCCTCCAGTCCGGCGAGCAGCGCCAGCTTGATGACCCTGCCCTCGGATTGCGCAAGGGTGCCTCTCACCACGCTTCCGTCGGTGCATTGGGCAACGGCCAGCAGAGAAGGCGGAGGGGAGGGGTGCTTGTGCGCGGCGAAAGATAGTCCGAACAGCCTGGAGCGCTCGAGCGGCATCTCACCCAACTGTGTTTTGAATGTCACGCCGTCAGCGTCGAACCCGACCAGGATACCGGGCATCTCGTCGCCGTTGACAAGGAATGCGATGTCGTTGTTGCTCTGGTTGCGGAGCATTTTCTGGCACATCTTTTCCGCGTTCTGCGGCCGCTCGCCGGGCCTGCGGAACTCTACGGCGAGCAGTTTCTCCAGTGGCAGTTTCAACCGGCCCAGCGAGGGGCTGCGGACCTCGACCGCCGTCTGCGAGAGCTTGGCCGCTGAACCGCAAATTTTCTGGCCGCCCGGCAAGTACAAAACCACACCTTCGAGCCACTGTTCTGGTTCGCGTCCTTCGCTGAATTCGATCCGCATCAGCTCAGCGGAGGGGAGCCTTAGCAGGGTGCCTTTCTCTCGTTCGACCAGGATCACCCCCTCGGATTCAACCGCTCGGAGCTCGCCGGTGATGGCCTGGCCGTGGATGTTGCGGAAATTTGCCGCCGGCGCCCTGAGGCACAGCAGGACTATGCCTGCCGCCAGCACAACCATGCACTTCGTCAGGGTCTGTTGTTGACTCATCATTGGCCAGATTTCATTTCTTTTTTGGCCGGATCGCCGGCGTGATTTTCCAGCCGCGTTCGCCCGGCTTGAGTTCTATCATAAGCGACTGCTTGGCCCCATGCCAGATTATCTTTCCCCCGCGATGCAGCGCCTCCAGGATCGCGGGGATATCGCGCTTGGGGACCTTTTGATACAGCAGCACACCTTCGAGTTTCTTGTCGAGGAAATGAAAGTTGTGGGCTTTCGGGAAGCTCCCGACCACTTCGCTGAGTTCGAGACCCTTCCGCTGGAAAAGCGATATCAAGGTTGCCGGTTCGCCCTGGCGCTTCACCACGGTGTAGGTCATCGACTCGACCACGTTTGCCCCGCGGCGGAAGTTCAGCTCCCCCCACCCGTCCGGCTCGAACGGGCTGGCGTCTTCGCCAAGTCTGGTGGCCGGCCGCAGTTTTGCGGCGAGTTTCGCGGGCACAAACACCCTCACAGCGTACTTGCCCGGCGCCAGCTTCTGCCTGAGCGGCGTGGTGCCGAGCCTTTTGTACTCCCTCCAGATTATCGCCTCCCTCCCGCCGAGCGGCTTGGCGAACACCGGCGCACCCAGCGGTACCGAAGACACCCAGACCACGTCTTCGTTCGGCCCGGGCATCGGCGTGATCTTGCCCATCTTGCCGGGGCCGACGATTGCCTCGTAGGGCGTGTGTATCTCCAGCCTCTTGACCTCGGCGAGAGGGAACCGCACACGCCGGCCCTTCCGCTCTCCACGGCCGATACGCGCGTCGAAGAAGCAGCGGGCCGTGTTTTCAACTACCCCGGTCACCTGGTCGCCCTGCCCCTGCAGGACGGCCTCGACCGAAGTCTGGCCCTTGCTTTTCGCCGAGAACTTTGCCGTCGCCACCTGGGCCAGCCACAGGTTGCGTTTGTTGCCGCCGGATAATATGGGGATGTGGTCGAGCTTCAGCGCACTGGCGCCGGCGGCCGGATCGGCCTTCATCTTGAAAGTAAGGTGGTTGACGTTCATCTTGAAATCATATGTGTCGGTGATGGTCGCCTCGAGCCCTTCTGACTTCTCTGTGGTCTGAGCGGCGGAGAGCGGCCCGGCGAGGGCCAGAACCAGTGCCAGTGAGGATGCGAGTTTCATTTGTTCGCCTCCGCAAAATGCTCGCTGATGCCCTTCGTCGTCGGACGGGCGATTATCCCGTGCTCGGTGATGATTGCGGTGATATGGTATCCGGGTGTCACGTCGAACGCGGGGGAGTAGGTTTTCACCCCTTTGGGTGCGGTGCGGCGGCCGAAACCGCAGGTGATTTCCTCGCCGCTCCGTTGCTCAATTGGGATGTTGTGGCCGCAATCGACGTCGAGGTCGAAGGTTGAAAGCGGTGCCGCCACGTAAAACGGGACGTCGTGCTCACCGGCAAGTACCGCCAGGCTGTAGGTCCCCACCTTGTTCGCTGTGTCGCCGTTTGCCGCGATGCGGTCGGCGCCCACAAGGATCAGGTTCACCTTGTCTTCCTTCATCACCAAGCCGGCGGTGTTGTCGCAGATGAGCGTTACGTCGATACCCCGCTGCATCAGTTCCCACGTGGTGAGGCGCGCGCCTTGGAGGAGCGGCCGGGTTTCGTCGGCGAACACGCTAACGCGTTTGCCCTGTTCGTGTGCGGCGTAGATGACGCCGAGCGCGGTGCCATAGTCTGCCGTGGCCAGGCTGCCCGCGTTACAGTGCGTCAGCACAGTGTCGCCGTCGTGGATTAGTTCGGCTCCGTTCCGTCCGATGCGGCGGCAGATGTCCCGGTCTTCTTCGAGGATGGTGTTCGCTTCAGCAAGCAGGCGGTGCCGGATCTCCTCCGGGTGTTTCTCCGCCGACTCCCGCGCCGCGCGCCGCATGCGGTCGAGTGCCCAGAAAAGATTTGCCGCCGTGGGGCGCGCAGTAGCGAGATAATCGGCGCAGCGCTCGACGTCAGACACCAGCCCAGCGCCGGTCTCAGCCTGTGATTTCTGCGCGCCCAGCACCACGCCCATCGCCGCGGCGATGCCAATGGCCGGGGCACCTCGCACGCGGAGCGACTTGATGGCCTCCCACAACGTCCCCGGATCCTTGCACTCGATGAACCGCGTCTCCACCGGCAGGAGCGTCTGGTCAATCAGCCTTACACACCCGTCGGTCTCGCCAACCCATTCGATGGTTCGCACAGGCATTGTATTCTCCAGCAGGCGGCCTGGAACTCTCGCCAACTCAATTTTAACCTCGATAAGGTGTTTGGTTCAAGAGCACAATTCAGCGGCTCCATCAACGGGAGCCCTCCAAAGCGTCCTCACGGTGGTCCTCAAGAGTCGCATGGGCGGGCAGCTCGGGACCACTGTTTATGCCTGTTTTATCTAAACCATTCTTACCTTGTGCCGATAACCCACTGGGCACTGGGCAGATTGGTGCCAGTGACACTCGCACCTGCCTGTCCACCGGGTTTGATATTTGTCAGCCGCGAGTGAACCCTCGGGAGGGGCGGCGCTGGCGCAAAAAGAAGCCCCGTTTGGCCGAAATACTCGCTCTCTCCCTCCCAGAGCAATGAGTTGCTCGGCCCGCGGGGCTTTTTTGTAGGGATTGAACACGCTAGACCCGGGCTCAGCTGTCGGCCAGTCTGGACTCGATCTCCGAAGTGACTTTTTGCCCTACCCCCGGCGACTGGGCCAGTGTGCGGAGTGCCCGCTTTGCTCCCGGAGCGCCGTTGCGCAGAGCCTTGAACAGCACCTGGGCAATGCCGCGTCGCAGTGGCTCGGCCTTGTCCTTCGGGCCGAGGTTCTTCCTGCCGGCTATCGCGGCCAGGCAGCTGGTCACTGCGGTGTCAAGGTCGATCCGGTCTCCCGAACGCGGTGCCATCCGTTTCAGGAGGTGCTCGCCGACGCCCGCAGCGAGTTTGCCCATCTCGGCCGACGCGCCGTCGGTGGCAAACAGCTTCCCCAGGATGCGCAACACCGGCACCACGTCGGCGCCTGTGGCGAGCGCCCTTGCGACTTCCTCCCTTGTCTCGCGTCCGGCGTTCGGCGCCAGGGCAATTGCCCCCAACACCTCCGCCAGTTTCAGCGTGTTCGCCGGACCCCAGACCAGCCGCCAGGTTGACGCCTGGCGCCATTTCTGCAGCAGAGCTTCCACAAGCCGCTGGTGCAGCGCGGCGGAACCGGCGTGGGTGCACACGTTCCCCAGGCCATCCAGGAGGATGGGGATCATGTCTGTATATGCTGCGGCTTCGTTACCTGCGACGAAAACTGTCTGCTGGCGGCCGGTGTAACGCTTCGAACGCATTTCAGGCAGGTCCACGTCGAGCAGCCGCAGCAGCGACTCCGCCACCTCGACGCGGGTTTCAAGCGCCACGTTGGGGCTTGATGCCAGGCGTCCCAGCCCTTCCAGCAGGCCGAAGGAGTACGGTTCCTTCCCCACGCGTGCCCGCAGCCCCTTCGCCACGCGGCGGACGGTGTCCGATGGCATGGCGCTGCTGGTGCACATCTGTCCGATGCTCGCCGCCAGCACGTCCCGGTCGGGGAACTTACCGTCGAGCTGTCTCACGCAGGCCATCAACACGTCCACCGCCAGCTTCGACTGCTTCGGACCCCTACCGTGCAGTGCGCCAACAATTTGTCCCAGCACTCGCGCGGCGCTAACCCGCTCCAGGTCGCGGACGCCTTCTTTCATCCGCTCTACCAGCGGGCCGATTGCGTGCGAGCCGAGCCCTGCTATCGTGCGCTCTATCACCGCCAGCAGCCTCGAGCCGCCGAACTCCTGCACGTGCCCGATGAGTTCCTCGGCCACAGAGGACCTCAGCGAAGGTGGGAGCTGTGGGGCCGAAAATATCTGGGATTCGAGCAGCACCGCGCGTACCGTGGGCGGCTCGGTCTTCAACATTGCGAGAAACCTTTCGGCCGTTGCACGCTTTGTCCGCGCCGGGCAATCGGGCCCCGAAACAATGTTGTCAAGTATCCTCAACATGAACGTCTTTTGCTGTTTAGGCGCGCTGCTGAGTGTTTCCAGCAGGACTTCAGCGGCAGGCCCGCCCCAGCGGCACAGACAATTGGCCATGCCCAGGCATTGAGTCTCCGGCTCTGGAGCCGAAAGGAGCTGCTGCGCCATGGCTTCTGCAAGGTGCCTGCGACTGCTCGGCGGCACCTGGAGGATGTTGAACGCGCCCAGCAGCAGGCGGCGTGCCTCGGCATCGGGCACCCGGCCAGCCTCCGCCTCCAGCGTCTCGACTGTCCCGGCCGGCTCCTCTGAACCCAGTGCCGAGAGCACGCGCAGGACCGGGCGCCGTAACTCGTTCGGGCGCTCGGTCAGCTGTTCAGCCAGGAGGGAGACCGCACCCGCCAACTGAGCCGGCTCCTTCGCTAACACTGGCGCCGCCTCCCCCACCGAAAGGATGAGTTGCCGGCGCGCTTCGGCGGGCATTTCAGCTCTGAGCGAACTCTGGGCCAGGGTGAGCATCACGCTCACCTCGCCTTCTGTAGCGCCGCCAGCGAGTTCGCGTATCCGGCTGGCCGCCGCGACTTTCTGTTTGTCCATCCCGGAAACCAGCCGTCTCGCCTCGCGGGCGATGTCCGGGTTGAGCCCAAGCGGGACCAGCGCCTCAATCGCTTCGACCTTCACCTGCGGGTCGTCGTCGGAGAGTGCTGAAAGCAGGACACAGCCCTTCTCGCGTGCCGTGGCCGGAGCGAGCACCAGTCGGCGGATGGCCGTGATACGTTCCTTCGGCTCGGCGCTGGTCAGGACAGTCAGCTTCAGCCGCCGTACTTCGTCCGCCGGGAAGAGCGTCTCCGCGTCGGAGAGCTTGATAGAAGTGGACTCCCCTGCCGGGGTCAGGACCGGGAGTGGCGCCGCAGCAGCTCCTTCGGTTTCGAGCGCGATGGTGCGCCATACTCGCTTCGGAACTACCACCAGCCGGGCCGCCTGCCCGCCAGCTGTGAGCTCTCTGCGAATTGTCTGTAGCCTTTCAGTAGTGAGTGAAGTCGCAGACGCCCGGAGCTTCGCCGAGGCAAGGAGCTTCGCGATGCCCTTCTCAGAGGGTGCGGCGCGGGCCACACCATCCGTCACATCGCCCTTTTGCGATAGTAGGCGCGTGATGCCGTCCGCTGCTGCTTCCGGCATGGAATAGCGCCTGACCAGGGTCGTCCGTTTGAGCCTCACACCGTTCACCATTTCCGCGCCTCTGATGCCCAGGCGGACACAAAATCTACGCGAAATATGATAGCATTCGGCACCGTCGGACTCAACATCGAAAACATCAATTCATTCGCACCGCTCATTCTTTAGCAAAACTTGACCGTGGGCGGGCGAAGGGATAAAATGCTTTTTCGGACTTTTGTAGTCGTTTCGCTATTATGTTCTGATTAAGGGAAGTGATGAAACACAATCCTCTTTCCCAGAAGGCGCAGCGCACAGGGCCGCCGCCCATCTCGTGGATAATGAAGACGACACTGGAGAACCCTGACATCATTTCGCTGGCCGCCGGGTTCGTGGACCAGGAGACGCTCCCCACCAGCGGCGTGCTGAGCTGCTGTCGCAGGATCCTCGAAGAGGACGTTCGGGGCAAGGCGGCACTCCAGTATGGAACAACCATCGGACACGCCGGGCTGCGGGAGAGCATCCTGAACCTTCTGGTTGAAGAGGAAGGAATGTCGCAGGCGAAGAACAAGGGCACGCCGGACAACGTGGTGGTCACCACCGGTTCGCAGTCGTTCCTTTACCTGGTCACGGATGTGCTGGTGGACCCTGGCGACGTAGTCATAATCTCCGACCCGTCGTACTTCGTGTACATGGGCATTCTGGAGGGGGTGGGCGCCGACGTCCGCGGCGTGCCGATGGAGGACGACGGCATGAGCATCGACGGCGTCCGCAGGATCGTCGAGCAACTTCGAACCGAGGGCAAGTTAGAGCGACTCAAGCTGATCTACGTTATTCCCTACTCCCAGAACCCCAGCGGGATCACAATGTCGGGGAAGAAACGAAAGGAACTGTTCGGGCTGGTGCAGGAGACCCGCAAGGAGGCCCCTGTGTTTGTTTTGGAGGATTGTGCCTACAGGGAATTGCGTTACTACGGTGAACAGGTAGCGCCGATCAAACTCCTCGATACGGAAAACGACAGCGTCATCTACGCCGGCACATTCTGTAAGCCGTTCTCCGCGGGGCTGAAGACAGGTTACGGTATCCTGCCGGAAGAACTGCTCGGCCCTGTGCTCCACCAGAAAGGGAACTTGGACTTCGGCTCGTCAAACTTCACGCAGTGCATCATCGACGAGGCCATCCGTAGCGGAGAATACAAGCGCCACCGCATCACGGTCTGCGAGGGATACAAGACGAAACTGAAGGTCATGCTGGATGCTCTGGATGAATTCGCGCCGGCCCAGATGCGGTGGGTGGTGCCTCAGGGTGGCCTGTACGTCTGGGCGGCGGCACCGGAGTCAATCGACACCGGCCGTGAGGGCGAACTTTTCAACAACGCCGTCAGTAAGGGCGTGATGTACATTCCGGGCGAGTTCTGCTTCTGTCCGGAGCCCGGACGCCAAAAACCGCGCAACTGGATGCGCCTGAGCTTCGGCGTCGAGAGCCGCGACAACCTTCGCGAAGGCATCCGCCGCCTGGTCGAAGCGGTTGAAGAAACGCTCGCAGGCTGACGGTGAAAGCAGCGGGAGATTGCGGTGATTCGTGTGGCTTTCATCGGCCAGCAGGGGCACGCGGGGATCGGCTTGGGCTCGGTCTCGGAAACCGATGACGCTGAAGTGGGGGGTTTCGCGCCCGTGCAACCAGAGGAAATGCTGGGGGCGCTTGAACAATGGCGCCAGGAGTTGGGCGAAGTCCCCGCGTACCAAAACTATCAGGAACTGATAGAGAAGCAGAAACCGGACCTGGTGCAGGTGTCGGGCGCTTTTTACCGGAATGGTGTGGTGGCGGAGTACGCCGCGGCGCACGGCTGCAACGTCTTGGTGGAAAAGCCCGTCTCCACGACGCTCGACCTGCTGGAGAAGCTCAAGGAGGTCGTCGTCAGGGGCGGGGTGCGGCTGACGGCGATGTTGACGGCGCGGTTCGAGCCGACGTTCATCACGGCGAAGAAGGCCGTGGCGAGCGGAGCCATCGGCGAGCCATTGTTGGTTTCCGCACAGAAGTCCTATCGATTCGGCAAGAGCCGCCCGGCCTATTTCAGGCAACGGAAGACTTACGGCGGAACCATCCCCTGGGTGGGCATACACGCCATCGACTGGCTCCATTGGCTTCTGGACGACCCGTTCGCCAGGGTTACCGCGCTCCACGGAAACTTCAACCTGGAGGATTATCCCGGGTGCGAAGACGCCGCTGCGATGTTGTTCGAGTTGCGGAACGGCGGAGCAGCGCTGGTGAGCGCCGACTATTTGCGGCCGAGCGGCGCGTCAAGCCACGGCGACGACCGCCTCCGCATCGCTGGGTCGGCCGGCGTCCTCGAGCTAATGAATGGGCGCGTCTCGCTCATCGATGCTGGCGGCGAACGCGAGCTGCCGCTGGAACAGCCGAAGGACAACGTTTTCACCAGTTTCGTTCGCTGCCTTGCGAGGGGGACGGAACATCCCAGCGGCCGGATGGACGCCTTCCGGGTGACAGAGGTCGCGCTCAAGGCACGAGACGCCGCTGACACGGGCCAGCCCGTCAGTCTGCTCGATTCAGCATATAGCGTCTCATGAGCATCGGCACAATAGGGGAGATAAGGCTGACAATGGAAAAATGGGAGGAGGTGAGAAAATGAGTCAGAAGCAAAAACTCGACGTACCCGCGCTTGGCCTTGCTTTCGGCGTGATTTGCGGCCTGGCGACGCTTTTGCTTGGCTTGACCGCATCATGGTTCGGCTACGGCACGAAGTTCGTGGACCTTATCGGCTCGGTTTATATCGGGTACGATGCGACACTGCTTGGAAGCGTGATCGGAGGTGCCTGGGCGCTGCTCGACGGGTTGATAGCGGGCGTCGTCATCGCCTGGCTGTACAACCGTTTCCAACGTCAGCAAGGATAAGCTCGCCGTCGGTACTCGGGATAGGGTAACACCCCATGAACTTGCTCGAGACAGTTGGTATAGCGTTCGGGGTCGCGATGGACGTGGTTGCCATGTCCGTGGCGAGTGGTGTGGTAATCAGGGAGCAGAAGGTACGCCACGCGATAAGGATTGCGCTATTCTTCGGCGGATTTCAGGCCCTCATGCTGCTCGTCGGTTGGCTGGCGGGGCTCAGCCTGAAAGGCTTCATCACACATATCGACCATTGGGTGGCGTTCGGGTTGCTCAGCGCGATTGGCTGCAAGATGATCTACGAAGCAATCAAGCTCCAGCCCGGTGAAAAGAGGTTCAATCCCCTCAATACCATCACCTTGCTGGTGCTCTCAATCGCGACCAGCATCGACGCCCTGGCGGTCGGTATTACGCTATCGTTCTTGCACTCCCCCATTGTGACCCCGGTGGTGATAGTCGGAGTAGTGACGTTCGCGATGTCCATTGCCGGTATGTTCATCGGGGATCGGTTCGGACACTTTCTCGAGAGTAAGGCCGAAATTGTCGGCGGCCTTGTCCTGATTGGCATCGGGGTGAAGATACTGGCCGAGCATTTCTTTCGGGCATGAACCGCGGGACACATGGTTCACGCTTGATTCATCATCAGCACGGCAGTGCCATTGATTTTATCGTCCTTCAAGTTCTGGAGGGCATGGTTGGCTTGTTCGAGCCTGTACCTGGTGAGGTGTGGGCGGACGGGTATCTCGGCGGCCTCGGCCAGTAACTCGCGCCCGTCCTGGCGGGTGTTCGCCGTCACCGAGTGCATGTCCCGCTCGTAGAAGACATGGCCCTCGTAGTCCATCTCGGGTATGGGCGTCATGTAGATGCCTGCCAGTGCCAGGGTGCCGCCCTTCTCGAGCGCCGCCAGGGCGGGCGGAACCAGTTCGCCGGCGGGCGCGAAGATGATGGCGCTGTCCACCTTGACCGGCACGTCGGCGGCGGCGGCGCCGACCCAGGCGGCGCCCATCTGGCGAGCGAGTTCCCTGTGCTTTTCGCCGCGAGTGACAACATAGACCTCGCAGCCG
The DNA here is from genome assembly GCA_030605345.1 of Candidatus Brocadiia bacterium. Taxonomy (GTDB): domain Bacteria; phylum Planctomycetota; class PUPC01; order PUPC01; family PUPC01; genus JAUWIN01. The sequence goes on along the minus strand of JAUWIN010000055.1, from coordinate 576 downwards.
CGATGGTGTGCTATCTGAATAACCACGTGGGCGCTGGAGCCGAACCCGTAAATCGCCAGTTTGCCACCGTTCGGGAGTTGGCTCCGCTTCAGCGCCCGGTACCCGATGATGCCGGCGCACAGCAGCGGCGCGGCGTCGGGGTCGCCGAAAACTTCCGGAATCTCGTAGGCGAAATCCTCCGGCACCACCGCCATCTCGGCGTAGCCGCCGTCGGCATGGTAGCCGGTGAACCGTTGCTGCTGGCAGAGATTCTCGCGGCCGGACGTGCAAAACTTGCACCTCCCGCAGGTGTGCCGCAGCCAGGCAATCCCCACCCGCTGGCCCTCCTGCAGCCGGTTGCATCCCGGCCCCAGTTTGTCGATCACCCCGACGACCTGGTGGCCGGGGATAACGGGCAGTTTGGCCTTCGGCACTTCGCCCTCTATCACGTGCAGGTCGGTCCGGCAAACTGCGCAGCACCGGACCCTGACCCGGACCTCGCCCGGACCCGGCTCGGGGTCGGGCAAATCTTTGAGTTTCAACGGCGCAGTCGTAACAGGTGCGACATCTTCCAGCACCATTGCCTTCATTGCCTTG
>JAUWIN010000056.1 GCA_030605345.1 Candidatus Brocadiia bacterium | reverse complement strand
TTGCGCAGGACGGCTTGCGTCGGAAGGCTGCGGGCATAAACAGCGCACCCGGGGCGCAGTCATCGGCTCGGTTACCTTTTCCAACAACGGATTCACCCTGGGCGTTTTCATCTGCCTGCTCTTTCTGGGGATCCGAGGACAATCGATCGGGCTGGTGTATGCCACGTACTTCATGCCCTTCTTTGTCACGGTTGGGTTCGCCCTTGGCAGGCACTACGGCCTGGCAAAGAAGATGACTCTCCGCCGTCAGGTATTGAGCCTTTTCACTCAACCATTGAGCGCCCTGCCGTTGACAGGCTTCGTCATCGGGCTGGTCCTTCACCACGTCGCCGGGCAGCCGCCCGAATGGGTTATGCCCATCAACAAGACGGCAATTCACGCGGAGGTGGCGGTGTACGCTTTTGCTATCGGATGCACGTTTTCGCTGCGAAACCTGAGGAAGTACTGGAGAGAATGCGTCGCCTGCTGCGGGATGAAGTTCCTGGTCATGCCGCTCGTCGGGCTTGGAATCATCTTCGTCCTGCGAAGCTTCGGGATCCTGAGCAGCGAGATTATGGTGAGCCGTGTCATCCTTATCCAAACGTGCATGCCCGCTGCGATTATGTCGGTGGTCCTGGCGAAGCTGTTCCATCTCAACGAGGACCTCGCCAGTTCCTGCTGGGTGGTTACCACCCTCGCATCTGCCGCTGTGCTGCCCTTCGTCTATCTCCTCGTCAGCTGAACTCCGTCGCTCATCGCCAATAAGCCAGGTTGCCCCTCGCCGCTCGAAAGCCTACGGCGCGGCGTGGGCTACCTACAGATTACGTAGCCCAAGTCGTAAGACCAGAATTCACAGCAACTTAGGTCTGTGGCCGGGGGAGCGCTTCGGGCGCACACCGACGAAAAATTGAGAAATCCCCTCCCCGCCTCGACAGAAGTCCCAGCCGCAGCGGCATTTTTTGTGCCTTTCGGCACGACTACAATCCACCGGAGGGGCAACCGCACCACTGCTCCATAAGTGCCGACCTGTCCAGACATTATGACACCTGAGGCCAAACAGTCGCCGGCGCCGCTGCCGCGCCGGAGGAAGCATGGCGAGCGAAGAGCGCAAAATCCTGCCGCAAAGTGTTTCGCTCGGCACGCGGTTTGCAACAGGCAGAGTAGATTTATGGCCGCGGAAGCGTGTGCCCCATTTGCAGGGGCCGCGGGCAACTTGACGGGCGGACGACAGGTTGCCTCGCAAACAGCAAAGCGCTGCCGGCAAACCACGATTTGCCCCTCGAAGGGGCGGGCGGAGAAAAGGTAATGTTCAATGATTTACGACATCTCCTAAGCAAGGTACCGTTTGCACGTATGCACCACAGCCGTATCCTTTCGTCGATCCAAGTGCTCATCGCAGTGATGCTCCTCGCCGCAACGGGGGCGATGTCTTTCACCGTAGTGAGATACGCCCGGTCAAACGCCGCAAACGACCTTGTGGACCGCGGTGCGACCGTTACATCTATCGTATCCCGAGCCGCTGGTCGGGCGCTCGAATCTGCCTCGAATTGGTCAAGAGCCGACGCAGAGGCGGCGCTGGACGAAGTCATCTACAACATCCGGGCGGAAGAGGGGCTCGAATTCGCCTTCGTCGTGGACAGTAACAAACGCATCGTCGTCCATTCCGACAACACGAAAAAGGGCAAAATCCTGCGGGCGGCCCTGTCCGCCGGCAAGGAAGCCGAAACCAAGGGGTCACTGTCCGACGACGCCTTCTACTACGCCGCCTACCCCGCCCGGCACTCCGAACACAGCACTCTGAACGGAGCGACCATCTACGAGTTCGTCAGGCCTATCAGGCTCCGCAGCAAGGCGAAAAAAATGTATCCGGGCAGCCTCGAGCTGCACCTGGGGTTCAGCCTGCCGGGGTCCTGGTCGTTTGCAAGGACGAGTCTGAAGCGGATCGTGCCCGGTTTGGTCGTGGCCTTTCTGCTGCTCATCGTGGGGAATTATCTGGCAAGGCTGTTGGTGGGGCCGCTGAACAATCTCAAGAAGGAAACCGCAGCGACTGCAAAGGCTGGCGCGGCCGGCGGAGATAGCGACAACTGGCAACTGGAACTCGAGGCCAGCGGCGAAATCGCGGACATCGCCAAGAACTGGAACGACATGGTAGAAAACTTCCGAAACTCCTACCACTACATGGTCGAAGCCAAGCGCGAACTCGAAGTCCGCAACCGAGTGATGCTATACGAAAAGAAAAAAACTGAGGCCATCATCGACAGCTTGTCCGATGGGGTGGTGGTGATTGACGCCTATGGAAAAATCTCGTTCTTCAACCGAGAGTGCGAGAACCTGCTCGGCATCAGCCGCGAAGCCGCGGTCGGCCGCACACCCCAGGACGTCATCCAGGACCAGAATATCCTTGAATTTATGACCACCGCCCCCGGCAGTGCAAACGAAGCCACCGAGGCAGGCGGGGCGATGGTCCCGCCGGGCTCGGTTCAAGGAAGGAAGAACCAGCGGCGGGCCGCCGACGTTGAACTCCAGCGGAAGAACGGCAGCCGGCACATTCGCATCACCCGCGTGCCAGTCCTCGACGCCAACGGTAAGCCCGGCGGCGCCATCACGACCTTCCGCGATGCCACGCAGGAGAAGTTGGAGGAACACGCCCGCAAGGAGTTTGTATCCAACGTGACACACGAGCTCCGGGCACCCCTCACAGCGATCAAGTCATACGTGGAAATGCTCATCGACGACGAGGCGAAAGACCCAGAGCTCCAGCGCGATTTCTTTAACACCATCAACGAAGAGGCCGACCGCCTGGCCAGGCTCATCGACGACATGCTGAACATGTCCAAAATTGAAGTGGGCAACCTGGTGCTGAACAAATCGTTCGTCCGCACCCGCAAACTCATCGAGGACGCGGTCAACGGCGTGCGCTCGGCCGCCAAGAACAAATCAATCGACCTCTCGGCAGATATCCCCGACGACCTGCCCGACATCGAGGCAGACAAGGAAATGGTCCGGGTCGCCGTCACCAACATCCTTGGCAACGGCGTCAAGTACACCCAGGAAGGGGGAAAGGTCTTCCTCACCGCCGAGCTGCTCGAAGACGCTTCTTCACAGCACGCCAGCGGAACCATCGCCGTCACCATAGCCGACAATGGCCCGGGCATAGCCGAAGGAGAACTGGACAAGATATTCGAGAAGTTCTATCGGGGGACGAGCACGGTAGAACAGAAGGTCACTGGCAACGGGCTGGGGCTGGCGCTGGCGAGAGAAATCGCCACCCTCCACGGTGGCGACATCAAGGTAAGCAGTACCCTCGGCGAAGGCAGCAAATTCACGTTCCTGCTCCCAGCCGCACAAACCTCAAGGAAGGTGTCATAGGAGGAGCATTACAGTGAACACCCAACACATCTCGGCCGAAACCCAAGAGACCCCCGCCACAGAACAACAGCACCGCGCCAAACCGCTGGTACTGTCGGTGGACGACGAGCCCTGCATTGGCCGAGTGGTGCAACTGAAACTCCAAAACGCAGGCTGCGACGTCGTCAGGACCTCCTCCGGCAGCGAGGGCCTGGAAAAGTTCATCCAGCTCAGGCCGGACGTGCTCATCACCGACGTGAAGATGCCGGGCATGTCGGGCATCGAACTGTGCAGCCGGTGCGAGGAATACCGCGGGGCCTGGCCGTTCTTGATTATTGTACTTACTTCTCAGCTCGACCAAGACATGCAAAACTGGCTAAAGCAAGATGCGCATCGGAAGTATTTCCCCAAGCCCTTCAGCCCGCGCGAGGTGCTCAGAACGGTCGAAGAGTACCTGGCCTCGCGCCATCGCCCAGCAGAGGCCAAACCGGAAGGAGCGCCAGCGTGAGCACTGTCAACGGGAAACTCATGGTGGGCTCGGACCGGAAGCACCTCACCGCCCTCGCTGACCATCTGCGGCGACACCAAGGGGTGGTGGTTCGAGTCTTCGATGCAGACGGCAAGCTGGTCCTCGACCCGGGCGGCGCCGAGTGCGATGCTGACAACACTGAGTGCAAACAGTTACTAAGGGAAACCTGCGCCTCCTGCCCAGAGCAGGATTCCACCCGCTGCCTCACATGCCCCAGAGGGCACGGGGTGAGGGTTCCCCCCATCAGGCGGTCCTCGGTCTACTTCGGCAGTCTCGTCGCCTGCAGCGCCGAGCAGGCCGACGCGCCCGCCGTCTCAAGCGCCGCGCCACCGGGGGACGCAACCACCGATGGCAGCACCGGGGCGGTACTCGACGCCATGCTGGATATCCTGGCCGAGGAATCTTCAAAAGAACATGAAATAAACAGCCTGGCAGGCGAGCTGGCGCTCCAATACGAAGAGCTCGAACTCCTCTACGACATCGACGAAAACATCCCGCTCAGAACATACACCGCAAAAGTGGTGGAGTACGTGGCGGAAAAGGCCTTCGCAGCCATCGACTGCTGCTGCTTGGCGTGGGTCCCTGGCCCGACGTCAGGGCCGGGGGCGGAGACGGACATTTCCCGCGCCGAATGCCGGGTTTTCTGGAACCCCGACTCTCAGAGCCAGCACACTACCATGCCACAAATGGAGGCGGAGCAACTGGCCCGGTCGGCGGCCCAGAGCCACTTCCGCACAGGCGAGCCCAAAACAATCAGCAACCTGGACAACGACCCGGATCTCGGCGTGTTTGCTTCCGAACTGACCTCCCTGATGTGTCTGCCTATCAAGGTCGAGACAGATTTCTACGGCTACCTGGTCGCGTTCAAGCGGAGCAACGACGAGTTCACCAGTTACGAACTGAAGTTGATGACAGCGCTCGCCAAGAAGAGCGCCTTTGCGATAAGAGACAGCCGTCTGTACGAAGACCTCGATTCGCTCTTCTTCAACCTCATCAGGCTCCTGGTCAACACCATCGAAAACAAGGACCACTACACCAAGGGCCACTCGCAGCGGGGCAAGGCATTCACCGTCCGGCTGGCCGAACTAATGGGCCTGCCGAAGCAGGAAATCGAGACACTCAACCTCTCCGGCCTCCTCCACGACGTCGGCAAGCAGGGTATCCCGGACGCAGTGCTGAAAAAGCCGGGGAAACTCACTGATGAAGAGTTCGCAATGATAAAGACACACCCGGTGCGCGGTGTGAACCTCATCAAGCACATCAAACAGTTCGAAAAATGCCTGCCGCACATCCGCAGCCACCACGAACGGCTCGACGGAAAGGGCTATCCTGACGGACTGAAGGGGAACCATATACCGCAGGGAGCACGCATCATCGCGGTCGCCGACACCTACGACGCCCTAACCAGCGACCGCTGCTACAGGCCGCGTTTCACCCCGGACGGGGCGTTCGACATCATCGAGGAGGTCTCGGGAACACAACTTGACCCCGACCTAGCGAAGCTGCTGCTGGACAATCGTGAAGACTTCACACCCCGCACCACGGTGCCCAGTTCGGCGGCGACGAGCGCCAAGCCGGTCGCCGAGAACTCGGGCCGTACCCGCCCTAGTTAGGAGGTTACAAGCGTTGAGCCGAGTGAAACAGGCCGCCAGGAAACTCATCCCGGACGCAGACCCACGTGGCGGGAGGAAACTTCCAAGTCCGGTGGTGGGAGCACTGCTTGTGCTGGCCATCCTGTTGGGCAAGGCCGTCGTGTGCCAGCAGGCGCCGGGCCGGTCGGTGTTCTTCGATGCCATGCTGCTCGCCCCCATCAGCATTCTCGCATTCCACGACGGCCTGGTCACCGGGCTGGTCGCAGGCCTTCTGGCAACCGGCGGAGACCTTGTCATAAGCGCCAAACTCTCAGGCCTGGTGATACCGGCCTACCTTGCCTCCAGCAGCATCAGGACAGCCATGGTCGCCAAACTGTTCAGCCTGGAGATATTGGCTGGCGTCGTCTCGGCCCTTACCTTCCGCGCCCGCAAAAGAGCAATCGAGGCCGAGCGCAAAATAGAGGAATCCATCAAGAAAGTCTATATGCTGGAAAAGCACACCGAGACGATGCAGCGCGACGCACGTGACCAGCAGGCCCGCTTCGAGAAGAACCTCCTCAAATACTCCTCACTGCTCTATCTTCTGGAAGAGTCGGCAGAAAAAATATACTCCAACCTTGAGACCGACCGCCTGTTCCAGTCCCTGTTCAGGGTTCTGGAGGAGTGCTTCGGCTCCACCTCCGCCTCCGTTTACCTCAAGGACTATTCTCAGGGGGACGAAGGCTCATACTTCCTCGTCAGCGCCTCGGGCACCGAACCAGGGAGCGGCGGCGACGGCCCGGCTGAAAATATCCCCATGATGTTGAAGCCCGACGACATCCTGGTGACCGAAGTGGAGCGCAACCGCCACGCTATCCGCTGGGACGACGAGCACCACGCCGGTCAACTCGGCGAAATGGACGGGCGGCCAGCCCCCATAATCTCCGGCACCCTCCTCGACAAGGGCGAGCTCACGGGCATCATCAACGTCCACGCAGTGGACCGCGAGGAGTCGCCCGACCTCAGACTCATGGGTATGGTGTGCAACATCGCCAGCATCGCCTTGGCAAACGCGCGGCTGTTCGGAGAAGTCCAGTGGCTGGCCAAGCGCGACCCGCTGACCAAGCTGTACAACCGCCGGACCTTCCACGAGCACCTCGAATCGCAGATCGCCGGTTCGGAGCGACAGCCAGCGGCAGGGGCAGCTGCGGCCGACAGGAGCCGCAATACGCCGCCGGAGCCGTTCGCAGTGCTGATGCTGGACATCGACCACTTCAAGGCGTTCAACGATACCTACGGCCATCAAGCAGGCGACGCCGTTCTCCAGTGGTTCGCCAGCCACTGTGAGGAGTGCGCGGGCGATGAGAACGCGGTCTTCAGATACGGCGGCGAGGAGTTCACCGTTATCATGCCCGGCAGCGACGCACAGGCGGGACGGAAAATGGCAGAGAAAATAGGCGCCCGAATCCAGAACGCCCGGTTCCGATACCAGGGGACCGAGCTCAAGGTGACCCTGAGCTGCGGCATCGCCGTCTTCCCCAACCACGGCGCCGGGGCCGACGAATTGGTGAGAAAGGCCGACAAGGCTATGTACCGAGCCAAGAAAGCCGGCCGAAACAGCGTCGCCGTCAGCAAAGCGCTCCCCGGCCACGACACCATTATACCATACGAGGCCAGAGCAGCAGCCGCAGCGAAAAAGCCGGCGCCAGGCGGGCCAAGCGCCCGGCCGGCGCCTGGCACCATCCGGCTCGACCACCTGAACGGCTGAAGGGAAAACGATGAACATCGAGCAGATACAGCACGGAACCATCCTGGTCCTGGTGCCCGACACCGCCCTGATTGAAGAGGAGGCCGAGGAGCTCGCACGGCGCGTCCGCGAGTGCTACCAGGCGGGCAACGTCAAGCTCGTGCTTCAACTGAACAACGTCCCCTTCGTGGATAGCGCCGGGCTCGAAACCATTCTGGCCCTTTACACCGAGGCCATAGCGCTCGGTGGAGAAATCAAGCTCAGCGCCCCCACTGACATCGGGAAGGATATCCTGAAGGCGACAAGACTCGACAACGTAATTGAAGTCCACAACTCGACACCAGACGCCAGGAGGAGCTTCGTGTGAGCCCAGTTCCTGGCCTCGGAGGACGCGCAGTGAACAACCCCAGCGCAGAAGAGCGACAAGCGATAACCGGAAAGCAAGCTGCCCAGCCGGCCAAACTGGGAGAGATACTCGTCCGCATGGGCAAGCTGACCGAGGAGCAGCTCGAAGAAGCACTGGGCAGGCATAAGCACACTGAGGGCAAGCGCCTGGGGCGAGTTCTGGTAGAACTGGAATACATTACCGAGAAAGACCTCGCCGAGGGTCTCGCGGCGCAGTTGGGCCTGCCGCACGTCTGGCTGAGGAAGGGCCTCATCGACCCCAAGGTGGTCCCGCTGATACCTAAAGACAAGGCTCAACTTTACCAGGTCATACCGATGTTCCGCGTGGGGGACGAGCTCACCGTGGCGATGTCCGACCCACAATCCCTGTTCGTAATCGACCAGTTGACCGCCATCACTGGCTGCCGGATACAGCCTGTGGTCTGCCGCCAGGAAGAAATCCAGCAGTTCATCAACGAATACTACGACAAGAGCATCGGAATGGACCAGTTCCTCTCTTCGCTTGACGAGACCGACGTCGAGCTCGTCAAGGAGAAAATGGAGACCAATATCTCCGAACTCGAGGAACTGGCAGAGGGCAGCCCAATCATAAACCTGGTCAACATGACCATTGTGAAGGCCATCAAGGACAACGACAGCGACATTGACCTTGAACCAGACAACAAACTGGTCCGCGTCCGGTATCGGGTTGACGGCGTAATGCACGAGGTGATGACCCAGCGCAAGGACCTGCACGCGGCGATGGTCTCACGCATCAAGGTAATGGCCGGGCTGGACATCGGCGAGCTGCGCCGGCCCCAGGAAGGCCGCATCCACGTCGTCGCCGACGGCCGTGAAATCGACCTCCGAGTCTCCTCCCTCCCCACCATACTCGGCGAAAAAGTTGTGCTCCGCATCCTCGACCAGTCCCGAGCCATCGTCAGCCTCGAAAAACTGGGCTTCAAGAACGGGCCGCTGGAAGCCTTCCGGCGCATGCTCGACCAGCCCTACGGGATGATCCTGGTTACCGGCCCGACAGGCAGCGGCAAGACCACAACCCTGTACTCCGCTCTGTCAGAAATCTCGAACATAGAGAAAAACGTCGTGACCATCGAGGACCCTGTGGAATACCAACTCCCCCTGATCAACCAAGTGCAGGTGAACGAGCGAACCGACCTCAGCTTCGCCAACATTCTCCGCCACGGCCTCCGGCAGGACCCCAACGGCATAATGGTCGGCGAAATCCGCGACAAAGAGACCGCCGAGATTGCCGTCCAGGCCGCACTCACCGGTCACCTGGGCATATCCACCCTCCACACCAACGACAGCGCCGGCGCGATAACCCGGCTGGTGAACATGGGCGTCGAGCCGTTCCTCATTGCCAGCGCCTTGACCGGCGTCGTCGCCCAGCGACTCTGTCGGCGAATCTGTTCCAGCTGCTGCACCACCTTCATCCCGTCGGCCGAACTGCTCGAGCGCGTCGGATGGCCGGGCAAGAAAAACGTGACCCTCCACCGCGGCTCCGGCTGCAAGATTTGTTATGACTCGGGCTACAAAGGCCGCGTCGGCGTCTATGAAATACTCCTGGCTGACCAGAAGCTGAAGCAGGCGATCCTCCGAAACGCCACTATCGACGAAATCCGCAACGTCCGCGACCAGTCCGGACTGCCCTCGCTAAAGCATGCCGGCTTCGAAGTCGTCCGCCAGGGCATCACCACTATCGAAGAGGTGATGCGCGTGGTCTGCGTCGAGGACAGAGGTGACGTGAAGAAGGTCCTTGACACAGCGTCACAGCCTGAGCAACCGGAGACAGGCACCACAGCCAAGTTGACGCCCAGCGAAAGCGACCACCCGCCGACAGAACCAACCGTAGTGCTTAACTCAGCCAAGCCATCCGCCGATAATGAGTGAACACGGAGCCGTCGCCGGTCTCCGGGAGCGCTGAATGAACCTGGGCAGGATTTCAGTCGGAAGCGGCGTCTCACAGAAGGAGGTGATGTTTTTCACCTCCCAACTGACAATCCTGCTGGAAACAGGGACGAACCTGACCACCAGCCTGGACGCCATCGCGGAACAGTGCACCAACCCCAAGATGAAACAAACGGTGGAGCGTGTACTTGCGGACGTTACCGGCGGAAAAACCTTATCCGGCGCACTCGCCAACCATCCGAAGGTCTTCTCGAACGTATTCGTCTCCATGGTCAGGGCGGGCGAACTGGGAGGTTTTTTAAATGAAATGCTAAACCGCCTCCACGAATTTCAGAAACTAAAGCAAGAGGTCAGGTCAAAGATAACCACAGCACTGGCCTACCCTACGGTGTTGACGGTGTTGTCGTCAGGAGTCGTGATTTTCATGGTGACCTACGTGCTGCCCAAAGTGACCACGATTTTCGAGGGCAAGGAGGAAATCCTGCCCACTATCACCAAAGTGGTGATGGCGGCCAGCCACGGGTTCGTGACCTGGTGGCCGCTCATCCTGGCCGGGGTCGCAGCGGCAATTGCCGGGTTCGCCACTTGGATACGCACTGACGCAGGACGGAGGACATTCGACCATCTCAGGGTATCGGTCCCGCTCGTGGGGCCACTCTCCCGGCTGCTCTACGCCTCCCGCCTCCTCCGGACGATGGGCGTGATGCTGGAGAGCGGCATACCGCTGCTCGATGGGGTTGAAGTGACTCGCGGAACGATAGGAAACACGGATTATACGTCTTTCCTGGACAACGTGGAGCAAAACGTCAGGGAAGGCAGGACGCTGTCCGAGCCGTTCTCACGAAGCACCCTGTTCACCCCCATGGTCAAGCAGATGGTCGCGACGGCGGAGGCGGCTGGCTCGACCGGCGTGGTGATGCTCAAGATGGCCGACCACTACGAACAAGAGATGACGGCAAAGCTAAAGGTCCTCACCGCACTGCTGGAGCCGGCAATCGTCGTCGCTATGGGCGTGGTAGTAGGAACAATTGCAATGGCCTTGTTCCTGCCGCTGTTTAGACTTTCGAGCGCCGTTGGATAACGGCGCCATTACAGCCGTGAATGACACGGCAGTTTGACAACCTCGTTTGGGCGCTGAAGGAAGGAGGTGAGGAAAAGGCAAAGCGCCCGTCGTTGCGGGCCGGCGGCCACGGAAGCAGCTGACCGGCAGGACCCATTCGTATAGCTCTGGAGTCCTTTGCGGAAAAGGAGATTAGCAATGAAGTCCAGAAACTCGAAGGCCTTCACGCTGGTCGAGCTGTTGGTGGTGATTATAATCATCGGCATCCTGGCCGCGGTTGCCATCCCACAGTTCGGCGAATCCTCGCTCGAAGCGAAAAAGTCAGCGTTGAAGGACAACCTCAGAACCATGAGGTCTGCCGTCGAAAGTTACAACGTCGAGCACACCAACATGTACCCGGGCGTGGTGCAGGAGCACAAGGATACTGCTGCTGGTGTCGGCGCCGCACACACCGATTCCGAGGCGGCGTTCGTCAAGCAGCTCACCGCGTACTCCGACCTCTCGGGTAACACGTGCGACGAGAAGAACGACTCCTTTCCTCTCGGGCCTTACATCAGGATGAGGCTCCCTGATAACCCGCTGCCTGCCGCTACGGCAACGACTGACCCGAGCGGAGTCAACATCACCACGGACACCACCCCCCTCACGGTGGACGGGACACCCGCCACCGGCTGGAAGTACAGCAGTGAGACAGGAGAAATGAGGGCGAATAACTCAGACTGCTTCACAGACTAACCCCCAGCCGCACCGGACGCCCAGATGTGCAGGCAGAGCCGGCCGGCTGTTTGTGGATCGCATACAGCACAGGCCGGCTCTGTTCCATTCAACCTCCCGCAGTGAGGCGATCAGGAGGTGGGGCGGGTTCTTAGCCCCCCCACAATAGGATGAAACCGACAATTCCGAACCACGGCTTTACGCTGGTTGAACTTCTGGTGGTTATCATCATCATAGGTATTCTCGCCGCGGTGGCCATCCCCCAGTTCGGCCAGAGCTCGCGCGATGCCAAAATCGCTGCACTCGACCAGGACCTCGCCTGCGTCCGCAGCGCCATCGAACTGTATCGTTATCAGCACAGCGGCACCTACCCGGGCACATCTGCAAGACACAGGGACGACACCAGCACCAGTCTCTCGGCTCACGCGAGCCCCATCGATGCGTTCACCAGGCAACTGGCCCTTTACTCCGACGCCGACGGCGACACCTGCGCCGAAAAAAGCACCGACTACCCCTACGGGCCATATCTGCGAAGGGGAATACCCAAAACCCCCCTGCCCGCTGCCACCGCCGACGGCGCCGAGGCCGCCGTGTCAGTCACCACCGATACCACCCCGCTCACCGCGGACACAAGTCCCACAACCGGCTGGAAAGCAAGCTCAGAAACAGGCGAATTCATCGCAAACAACCCAGACTATGCCTCGAGATAACCCAAAACACAGGACACGCAGTGCGGGCACAACGAAGCAAAAGGAGCAATGACGAACGTGAACTGGCCGCCGTCCTCCCGGTCTCCCACGCGCCCACACCAGCAGACTTCACACCCGGCATACACCATCGTGGAACTCCTCATTGTCATCATTATCATCTCAACCCTCGCTGCGGCAGCCCTGCCAGCGCTGTCTTCGACACTTGAACAGATGAAGGCGACCGCCCTGGCCCGCGAAATCGCCACCGACATGCGATACGCCCAGAGCCTGGCCGTCAACACCGCCACCCCATATCGAATATCCTTCTGGCAGCCCGGACAGGCATACGCAGTCCAGCGCTGGGAAGACGACGAATGGAAACTCTGCCAGCACCCCATCACCAAGAAGCCCTGGCAGCTGACGACGGACGAGCACAGCCGCTACACAGGGTTGAGCCTGAAGGATTCACAGTTCGGCCCCAGCGAATATCTGTTCTGGGACGCCTTCGGTGCGCCGGAATCCGGCGGGTATGTCACGTTCACCCTGGGCGATGCGACCCGAAAAATCCAGGTCGCACCGCTCTCCGGCAAGATAACAGTCGAGTAGTCCTTCGGATTGCAGAGCGGAAGAGTGCGAAATCAGAAACACAAAACTAAAACCGGCTTCACCCTTGCCGAGCTGCTCGTGGTCATTCTTATCTCCGGGGCGTTGTTCACAGCCCTGGCGACATTCACCCACAGCAGCCTTGACACCACCGAAGTGCGGCAGGACACGAACCTCGCCCAGCATACCGCCCGCACCGCCCTGGAGCGGTTCGCCAGGGAGGCCGGTCTCGCCACGCTTATCTCCGCCGCCGAAGAATACAGGCTGACTTTCACCTGCACGGATATCACCGGAGACGGCTCTGATGATGAGGTCGAATACGACTGGGACTCGGACACGCAGGAGCTCACCCGCACGCTCAACGGAACCGCCGAAACGTTCGCTGATAACGTCACCCTGTTCGCGCTCGAATACCAGTATGAGACCGAGGACGAGGTGACCATCGCCGCGCCGGGCGACGCCATGCCGATGACCCTGGGCAGTTTCAGCGGCGTCGAGACAGGCGGCGAAGACCACGAAGTGGACGTCACAACTTGGACCGACATCGCGCAGTATTTTGACAACAAGGTGGAGGTGCCCGCAGCTACGTCGGTGACCATACGCGCCCGCACCAAGATGCTGCCACCGCCCAGCGACATGCTCATCTATCTGGAGAACTCCGATCAGACCGTGGCGCAAGGCACGCTCAACGGTTCGCAACTCACCACAAGGTTCGAGGACGTCACTGTCCCACTCACCTGGATCGGAGGGGACGCCACAATGGAACCCGACAGGAACTATTGCCTCTACATCCAGCCCGAGGACCCCTGGCCGTATTCCGTCTACGCTGGCACTATCCAGTACCAGGAAATCGAAGACGGCCCCGGCCTGGGCGGCGGACTGCTGTTCTGGTATAGCTGGCACTGGTTCGGCGACAGGGCCTCGATGTATTTCACAGTCTCCGGCGACCTGCCGATAACGACCCCGCGCCGAAGTTCGGTGCCTCGGTCGGTATTGAAAACTGTCAAGGCCACAATCCGAGTCGCCGAGGGCGACGAGCAGGCGGAACTCTCGAGAACCTGTAAGGTGCTCAACCAATGATGCGCCGCGATTACATCTCAAAACGCGGTGTGATTCTCGTGGCGGCGCTCGTCCTCCTCGCCGGCATGTGTGTGGTCATCGTCGCACTGACACACGAGGTGACACTCGACTTCAAGATGGCCCAAAACCTGTCCCACGCAGACCAGGCCCTGGAGCTCGCCAAGGTGGGCATCGACACCATCGTGTACCTGGCCAATACCGACAGTGACT
>JAUWIN010000110.1 GCA_030605345.1 Candidatus Brocadiia bacterium | reverse complement strand
GGTGCCGGTGTATCTGCTCAGCGTGTTTGGTGGGGGCGCCACGCTCGGCGGTGTGCTGGCGGCGGTTTTCACGCTTCACTCCGACGCTGATATACGGGCGTTTGTGGTGGCCGTGCTGGCGGCCATTGGCGGGTTCCTGGCGCTGTTCGTCCGGCGGTTCATCATCATTGCGGCGACCTCGCTGAACGGCGCCGCACTCGCCATCGGCGGCGTGTGGCTGCTTTACTCAGGGACAAAACCAAAAGAAGCTTGGGAACAGTATGTTGCGGCAGACGGCGCAGCGGGAGACGGCGTCGGCATATACAAGTATCTCCTCGCAGGCGTCTGGGCGGCGCTTGGCTGCCTTGGCGCCTGGATGCAGTTTTCCGCCGGGAGAAAAGCGAGAGCCGAGGGCTGAGCAACTCTCGGCAGCGCGGCTGCGCGTTGTAGCCGGTTGTATTTATCCCCCGCCAAGCAGCACCACAAGGTCGTAGGCTACGTGGGTATAAACCGCCACGCCCAGCCCGCGGAAGATGTATAAGATGGCGAAGAACACGCCGCTGGTGAAATAGAACCCGAGATTCAGCCAGCCTTGTGGATGTCCCAGCGACACAGCACCGGGCGCTGCCACATGGCCCCAGGCGAAGATCAGCGCACTTGCTGCGGCGGCGAAAATGGCTGCCCAAACGAGCCGCTCGCCAAAAAGTTTCAGCCCCGCCAGGAGCAGCGCGCTCGTCAGGAACAACCTGAACACTATTTCCTCGTACACGCCGGCTCCGACAGACCCCATTACGTCCAGGAACGCCACAGAGCCTGCGTGGCCCAGCGCAACGCCGACATGGGGGAAGCGGCGATAGAACAGCACTGCGATACCCACAAGCACCGCCGCCATAACGGCGCTCTCCAGGAGCATCGGAAGGATGAGGTTCAGCCTGAGCCTGCGCCGCTTTACCAAGACCAATACGGCCGCCAACAGCAGAACCACAACCACGGCGTTGAACGCCGTCCACGCCCTCGCGGCGAACACGCCCGACAATAAATCCTTGAGGAACTTCCCCGCCCCTGTCGCCCGCGCCGGCGAATAGACCAGCGCCACTTCATATATCATCAGCAGCGGCGCCACCAGGACGAAGCTGAGAGCCAGGCTCCGCGACTGCGCGAAGTATCCGTCGAAGTTATCCGAGGAACCAAGGACCCACGCCAGCCATCCCTGGCGTTCCTTCTCCGGTTTCGCCTTTTTGGTGTTTCTCTTTCCCATCGCGGACGAACGAGTATAAGGAGAGCCCCCTCCTCGGTCAACGCGCAAATCGATACGTAACCTGAACGCTACGGCGCAGAGAAGGGGTCAATACGAGGGGCATTATCCCCGCGGTCAGCAAGGTCTTCAATCTGCTTTCGGAGGGCGTGGATTCGGTCCCGTGCGTATCCAGCATTCGGGTCCTTTGCCAGTATCACATCATATAATTTGACGGCAAATTTCAACTGCTCAAGCTTCCGGGTATTATCCTGTGTATCAATTGCAGCGGTGGTGCAGGCCGCGGCCTGGCACTTTATATTGAGCGCGGACATCGCTTCGCTGCCACACAACTTGCAGATTTGGGTCACAGCGTCTGTGACGCCTGGCCCCCGCGAGTTTTCGATTAATGCTACAGCGCACTCGGAACAGTCCTCAGCGAAGCGCCGATTGCCCTCATGCTTCTTCTCTAACGAAAAGAACAGGTGTATTTTCAATGGTCGCCCGGAGCCCGGCGATACGGCCCTCTTTGGGTGGCACTTAACACGTGCCACGCGCACAGTTTCCAATTTCTTCAGTTGGGCCAAACAGTCTCCTACCTGCGCATACGCAGCAAGTTGCTTCGCCAGCCGGAAACGCAACTCTACGAGCCTATCTATGGCATTTTCCAAGCGCTCCTGGAGGACAGAATGAGAGTCCTGGACTTGCCGCGCCGATGTATGTAGGAAGTCCTGCCAGCTTACGCGCTCCTCCAAGCTTGGTATGGTTGTTGTGAAGTCCGCCTGGTCGATCGAGCCGACGTCATCGTTTCTCTTCGGTGGGGTGTAGTAAAAGTCGTCCTCATCCAGAAGTTCCTTATATTCTTCCTGTACCTCACGACCTTTTTTCTGCTCCTCACGTATTTGTTCGTCATATTTCGCTATGGCTGCTCTCTCGTCCTCCGTGAGGGCTTGTTTCAAAAGTCTCCTGTGCACCGGTTTGTCCAGCTCAGTTTCTATTTGCTCGTCGGGTCTCGGCGACGCTGGCTGCCCTTGCAACACTTTTTGCAGGAGGTCAATGTGGACCTTCAATTGCTTGTTTTCCTCCTTCAGCTCCCTGACCTGTCTTCTCAGCCTGAAATTTTCTGCCCGCTGCCCTGTTCCCTCGGCGTGAGCCCACGTGCCAGAGATGGCTAACATCATTAGCCCAAAACACAGGATCCGCGCACAACCACTCAAGAACATTCTCATGACCCCTCCTTCGCGAGCTGAGGCAAAGGCCCGTGGCGACTATGAACCCTATGGCTCAGAGAAGGGGCCCGCACCTTGCCTCCCTCCCGCATGGTTTTTAATCTGCTTTCGGAGGGCACGAATTCGGTCACGTGCGTATCCGGCATCCGTGTCCTTGGCCACCAGGACCCGATATAATTCCACGGCAAATCTCAACTGCTCAAGCTTCCGGGTATTATCCTGTATATCACTTGCAGCGGTCTCCCAGGCGTCGGCCAGGCACCTTATATTGAACGCGGACATCGCTTCGCTGCCACACAACTTGCAGATTTCAAGTGCGACGTCTAAAGCACCCCACTTTTCGATGAATATCAGGGCACATTGGCAGCAGTTATCAGCGAACTCAGCGTAGGGTTCATTCTCGACGACCAACTTGCGTATTACGCGGATGCCTCCCGGTTGCCCGGGCATCTGTAAATCCTTCATTAACCTTGACTCAGCCCGCGCTACGGGCACTGTTTCCAGTCTCTTCAGTTCGACCAAGCACCCTGCCACCTGCCCATAAGTAGCGAGTTGCTGTGCCAGTTTGGAACGCAGGCCGATAACCCCTCCGACGGCTGCCCCTTTTCCCTTCTGCGATTTGCCCGAGCCCAGCGTGGCCTGCCCCAGCTGCCGCCGCAGCGCAGCCGTGTCCTTCTCGAAGCGCAAGCGTGAGTCACGCAGCGCCTTTTTCTCCCAGCGCTTATACCGATGACCTATGCCAAAGGGGTCGAGTCCATCCGGACAGGATATTGTGCCCCGTTCGTTATGTTCTTTTATCACCCGCCTGTATTCTTGCAACGCCGCATCGCGTTTCTCCTCCTCTCGGCGCAGTTGTCCTCTATATTTCGCCAGGACGTCTCTTTGCTCCGGGTCGAGGGGCTGGTTTAAACGTGACCCATCAGCCGCTTGCTCTCCATAAGCGCGTGCCTCGCAGACCGCTAAGACTAGCACTCCGAGACACAACACCCGCACACATCTGCTCAAGAACGTTCTCATGGTTTGCTCTTTCCGGTGCCGAGACAAAAACCTACACCATTATAGGCCATAGACTTGGCGCCGTCAACATTCACGGTCGTCATAATCGATCCAGAAAGTTAGGGCCAGCTCGGCGTTCTTGACACGCTCCCGCTGATGTGACAATATGCGGGTCGTTCCATCCTGCGAACGCGGAGGGCCAGCCGTGGACAATCTGCAAGATAACGTGTTTGACCTGCTGGCTGAAAAGTTCGGCCGTAACGACAGTTACTATGCCGCCGCCGACCTCGCCACCAGGACCCTCCACGCTGACGTCCAGCCCCTCCTCATAAAGGCCCGCCACCAATAAAAGGGAGACCAAAATGAAGGCAGCCGTGTACTACGGAATCCGCGACGTGCGGGTGGAGGAAGCGGAGAAGCCCAAGGCCGACAGGGGCGAGGCCGTCCTCCGCATCCTGCGCTGCGCGGTCTGCGGAACGGACAAACGTATCTTTCTCCACGGACAGAAAAACGTCGTCCCGCCAGCCATCACCGGCCACGAAATCGTCGGCGTGGTCCACGAAATCGGCGAAGGTGTCACCGGGCTCGAGGTCGGCTCGAGGGTGATTTGCGCCGCCGTCGTCGGCTGCGGAGAGTGCATCTACTGCCGCCGGGAACAATATAACCTGTGCGAATCCTTCACCGCACTGGGCTATGAATACCCCGGCGGCTTCGCGGAGTTCATGAAGGTTCCCGCGAAGGCCGTGGCACAGGGCAGCATCATCCGCATCCCGGACGACCTATCGTCGGACCATGCGGCGCTAATCGAGCCGCTCTCGTGCGTCCTGAACGGCCAGGAATGTGTGGACGCCCAGCCGGGCGACCGGGCACTGGTGTTCGGCGCCGGCCCCATCGGGCTGATGCACGCGGGCGTATTGAAGGCCAGGGGCTGCGAACCGGTGATGGTCGCCGACGTCGCCGCCGAGCGGCTGGAGTTTGTCAAGCAGCTCGGCGTCGGCACCCCGATACATACAACAACCGCCGACCCCGTCGAACAAATCCTCAATGCGACCGGCGGCGAAAAGTTCGACTGCGTGATTACCGCCGGCTCGGTCAAGGCGGTCCAGGATTATGCCATCCGCCTGGCGCGGAAGAAGGCCCGCATCTCGTTCTTCGCCGGAATCCCGAAGGACGACCCCATCCTGCCGATTGACACCAACAATATTCATTATAACGAACTCTGCGTTTTTGGCGTCTTCGCATCGAACATGAAACACTACCGCCAGGCGGCGGAGATGGTTGCCCGAGGTGACCTACCCGCAGACAAATTCGTCACCCACAAATTCAAACTCGACGACATCAACAAGGCGTATGAAACCATCGAGGCCGGACACGGCGTCAAGATAGTCATCGACTGCGAATAGGGGGCAGGCATGAATGAAAAAACACTGGCTGGAAAAGTAGCGGTGGTCACCGGCGCGGCCTCAGGGCTGGGGCTGGGTATTGCTCTGGGGCTGGTCGAGGCCGGAGCCGCAGTCGCCCTTTGCGACATCGACGACGCCGGCCTGGCAGAGGCCACGGAAGGAGCGGATGAACCCGCCCGCGCCTTCGCCGTGAACATGGACGTCACCGACGAGCAATCGGTCACCGCTGGCTTCCGCGAAATTGTCCGTCACTGGGGCGGGGTGGACATCGTGGTCTGTGCCGCGGGCATCGCACCGGCATACCCACTCGTCGATATGCCTGTGGACAAGTGGCGGCTGGCGCTGGAAATCAATCTCACCGGCTATTTCCTCGTCGCTCGGCAGGGAGCGCGGGTGATGCGCGGCCGCGGCGGCGGCTCGATGGTTATGATCTCCTCGAAAAGCGGGCTCGAAGCCTCTAAGGCTAATTCCGCCTACAACGCCACCAAGGCCGCCGAACTGCACCTGATGCGCGGCTGGGCGCTCGAACTGGGGCCCGACGGCATCCGAGTCAACGCCGTGGCACCGGGCAACGTCTTCGCAGGCTCGAAAATATGGAACCCCGAATACATCAAAGTATGCGCCGAGAAAAAAGGCATCAAACCGGAAGAAGTGATACCGCACTACGTCTCGTTGACAGCGCTGAATCGCGAAATCAAACGCCCCGACGTCGCCAATGCTGTCTGCTTCCTGTGCTCCGAAAACGCACGGTGTATCACCGGGCAGACGCTGGTGGTTGACAGCGGACAAGTGATGGTGCGATGAACCAACAGGAACGCGAACGGTTGGAATCCGCACTATACGGCGGCAGCCGGGGAAACCGCCTGGATGCGCTGAAGCAACTTTGCGCCGGCACGAACACCGGCCCCCGCCGCGGCACCAACCTCCACATCCACACCAACGAATCCTTCAGCGTGTTCCGCTCGCCCACCGAAGCCGTGTGGCAGGCCGTCCGCGAGAAGGTCGCCGTCCTCGGCATCAACGACCACTACACCGTCGCCGGATACGAAGAGTTCCGAAAGGCATGCGAGATCGCCCACATCCCGCCGGTGTTCTCGATGGAAGCCGTCGCGATGGACCGCGAGGGCGAGCTGAAGGGCAAACTGGCCAACGACCCAGTCAACCCCGGACGCACATACCTCTGTGCCAAGGGCATCACGCGCATCCCACCGAACGATTCCCCTGCGATGCAAAACCTGATGACGATGCGCGCGGCACTCGAAAACCGGAACCGCAAAATGACGCAAAAAGTCAGCGAACTGTTCTCCGGGCGAATGCACGCCGAAGGACCACGCTGGGACGCCGTGGTAGGCCTTACGCCCCGGGGCAACGCCCCGGAGCGCCCC
>JAUWIN010000040.1 GCA_030605345.1 Candidatus Brocadiia bacterium | reverse complement strand
GTAGGGCTGATCGTCCAGAACCGCCCGGCCCGGTCGATGCAGCAGGTGTAAACTCGCGGCTCGATCTCGGCAATCTGTTCCCACGGCGCATCGCCGTCGGCATCACGCCGGAAGATTAGGCCATGGTCTTGCGACCAATCGTTATTGTCGGCCCCGGGCGGCCGGATTTTGTTGGCCGCGACGTATAAGGCTCCGTCGAATTTCAGCAGCCGACCGGTGTTCCACCCGTGGATGGTACACGAATTTACCTTCTCGGCTACCACTTCGATTGTTACGTCGAGCATATCGTCTTTCCTCAAGGTCTGCGGCTTCCGCTGCGGCAGCGAAATCCCGCCGGCGGTCGGTCGCTGATTGTGCCGAGCGGATGAAGACTAACAATCGTGCGGAAGTAGTTCAAGAGGCGCCGGATGGTCTGTCGGAGCTTGCGCGAGAGAATATCCCGCGCTACTGTGTGCCTGTCCCTGAGAAGGAAGCGCGTATGACACGGCGCGAACGGCTGATGGCCGTACTCCGAGGCGAGCAGGTGGACCGGCCGCCGGTCTGCTTCTACGAACTCGACGGCTTGAGCCAGAACCCGAACGACGACAATCCACTCAACATCTTCTCGCACCCGAGCTGGAAACCGCTGCTTGACCTGACCTGGGAGAAGAGCGACTGCATCCACATGTACGGCGTAGGATTCAAGGATACACCACCGAATCCGCTGGCCGAACTTACCACCATAGAGACTTGGACCGACGAAAACGGCAGCCTTCACAGCAAGACGACAGTCCGCGCGGGGAACCGCATTCTGACTGAGCAGACGCGGCGAAACCCAGATGTATGGACGGTCTGGACGACGGAACCTCTTCTCAAGGATATCGATGATTTCAAGGCGTGGCTGGACCTGCCTGAGCGCGAACCGGCGGCCGAGCCGGACGTCGAGCCGTTCCTTGCGGTGGAAGACCGAATGGGCGAGCGCGGCATTGTGATGGTTGACACCGGTGATCCCATCTGCGGCGTCGCACCTCTGTTTGACCTGGGCGTGTTCACCGTGGTCGCGCTGACGGAACCGGGGCTTCTTCACCGGGCGCTCGAACGTGAGGCGAGGGTGATGCAGCCGCAGCTCGATGCGATTGCGGACGCCCTGCCCGGCCGACACTGGCGCATTTACGGGCCGGAGTATGCCTCGCCGCCATATCTGCCGCCGGAGCTGTTCGAGGAGTACGTCGTCCGCTACGACAAGCCGATTTGTGAGACGGTCAAAAAGTATGGCGGCTATCCGCGACTCCATTCACACGGCCGGCTGAAGCCCATTATCCACCACATCCTCGAGACCGGCTGCATCGGGACCGACCCCGTCGAGCCGCCGCCGCAAGGGGACGTCAGCCTGGCCTACGTCCGTCATCACGTTCCTGATGATTTCGTGCTGTTCGGCAACATCGAGGCCAGTGACATCGAGAACCTGGCAACCGAGGAGTTTGCCGAGAAGGTGAAGACTGCACTGCGTGAAGGGCCGAACAGGGACGGGACTGCGTTCGTGCTGATGCCGTCGTCATGCCCGTTCGGCCGCCGGCTGTCAGCGCAGGCGCTCAGGAACTACGAAAAAATGGTCGAACTTGCCGGGGCGGGGCTGTGAACCTCGTCCGCAATTCCGGCTGTGCTCGCCGACGAGGCGTCCTACACTTTGACCCACGTCTTGCCTTCTGCGGCTCGGTAGGCCGCGTCCATTATCTCCTGGATTTCGACGGCAGTTTCGATGCCGGGCTGCGCCGGCCTGTGCTCGGCGATGGCAGCGAGGAAGTTGTGCAGGCACGCCACGTGCGCCCGCACCCACCCGATGGACGCCTTCGGCGTCATGAAGCCGTGGGAATTCGGATAGCGCTGGACGGTGGCGATGTTCTTCCAGCCTGCGTCGGCCTCCGCGCGATCATAGACTCCCAGCCAGTTCGGGTCCATCAGGTTGAACCGCAGGGCGCCGTTGGTGCCGTGGATTTCAAAGCGAAGTTCGTCCTCGGTGCCGGTCGCAAGCTTGCTTGCTTCGATGCTGCCGAGCGCGCCGCTGTTGGTTTTCACCAGCAGGAACGCCGCGTCGTCCACGTCAACGGGCATCCGTTCCTGCGTGCCGTGGGTGGAGGGGCGGTCGGCGAACGCGACCTTCGTCGTGCAGGTGAGTTCGGTGAATCCGCCGACCAGGTGGCGGACCAGGTCAATGACGTGCGAGCCGAGGTCATAGAGCGCGCCGCCGCCTGCCGCCGATTTCGAGAACCGCCATTTGAACGGCGCGTCTGGGTTGGCGCTGCCGGCGTGGAGGTATTCGGCGCGGAACGTGAGCACGTCGCCCAGAAGGCCGGCGTCGGCCAGTTCCTTCGCCTTCAGCGTGGCGGGGAAGAAGCGGGTATCGAAAGTTACCTGGTGTGTGCCGGTGTAGTTTTTCATCGCCGCCAGGACTTCGCGTGCCTCTTCGGCGCTGGCGGTCAGGGGCTTATCGCAGTAGATGTGTTTGTTGTTCTCGATGGCGCAGAGCAGTTGTTCCTTATGCTGGCGGTTTGGCGTGCAGATGTTCACCACGTCAATGTCGGGATGTGCAATAAGTTCGCGGAAATCTGTGGTTGCGAATTCGAAACCGACCTGTTCTGCGGCTTTGTCCGCTGTCTCCTGATGTGCGGTGCAGACCCCCAGCAGCCTTGTCCGCACCGGCGGCGGGTCGTAGTAGAGCGGCATGTTCAGATAGGAATAAGTATGCACCTTGCCGATGAAGCCAAACCCGATAATTCCGACATTAAGCGTTTTGTGAGGTGACACACTTTTCACAGGTATTTCTCCTATTCTCTTTCGCGGCTTCCCGTGCTGACCTTAATGAGATCATCAGCGTGGCTATGCGCTATCGAGCCAAAAGTCGGACCCGGACGGGACGTCGGTCTAGCCACATTTCCACCGTGAGACGCTGACCACGAGCGAGCCTGCCCAGTGGATCGGCCTGACTCCGCCGTGCAATCCTCTTGATCATGTAGAAGGGCCCCCAGACGGCGACGCCGTAGTGCAATTTCCCCGGGACTACCTCCCCTTTCGGGCATATGATCTCCGCTTCCATCGAAGGCTCGCCAACTGTGGCGCGAATTGTGGCATTGTGCTTCGCCGGAACAGTTAGCGGACGCGGCGAGTATCGGAGAAACGATGCATTTACCGTGAACTCAAACGTGAGCGTCTTTGGGCTCAGATCCATTCTTTGAGCCATCTTCCTTTGCGAGACAGCTCCTACAGTCTCCCTACACAAGGCCTCCATCTCATCAAGTAAGGCCGGGGACAACTGAACCGTCTCCGGCGAGGCCCACAAGGCTTCGAATGCACGAGTGAATTGCGACAAGTCGCCGTCGGATTCCTCTAGTTTCACATTCCATTCGACGCCGCGGGTTAACCCGGACGAGGATATGTTGGATGAGCCCGAGATGACCGTCGTTCCTTGCGGCCCCGCGAAGATGTAACACTTGGGATGAAAGATCCTGTCTCCGACAAACACCCGAACGTCTGCGCCATGACTTTCCAGTGTTCGCAACGCGTCTGGTTCGGTGAAACCGAAATCTTTTCCAACCAGTACACGCATGTCACCGCCTTTTCCCATCAGGAGGTCAATGTCCTCCCTGAGGATACGCAAGCCGCTCTTTCTGATGAACGCGACTGCAATGGAAACGCTCTCAGCGCTTCGAAAGCACTGTTGCAGGATCTGGGACAACACTACACGACCATTGTCAATAAAACGCATACCGTTTTCCCCTTCACGTTCCGACGTGGTTCAACTTTCTCGAATGAGCGCGCCCATTTGCCCCTGTCACGCTGCCGCACGGCCTGAATATAGGGATCGAGCTAGAAGCTAGCAACAGCAAATGCTCTATGCTCCTGAGGCCCATGCTTCGCTTGTGTGTCCGGTCACCAAACGCTGGGCCGGCGCGCTGGTTACCTGCACCGCTGCGTTCGGCCCGGTGGATCAGGTTTGACAGCACCTCTGGTGCTGAGGTCATTGGTTCAGCATTTGACATTTCCTGCTTCATTTGGAAGGCAAATACACTTTCACAACTTCGTCGTCGCCTCTGGGCGGTGCGATTCCGGAGATTTGGACAGCTTGTATATGTTGGGCGGTGGGTTTCGCAAGCAGATTCAAGCGGAGGGTTTTGACTCTGCGCCGGGTCAGCGAGCGCTGGGTTGTGACGGCGCCGGATGGCTGTTATACTTCTACCATGAAACTCTCCATCATCGGCCTGCCGCAGTCTGGTGTAACCACGGTGTTCAACGCTCTCACTGGCTGGCACGTGGAGCCGGGGGCCTACGCTAAACCGGGCCACGGCGGCATGGCGACCATCAAGGTGCCGGACCGGCGTCTTGACGCGCTCACGGCGATGTACGATCGGGAAGAGCCGATACATGTTTCGGTGGAATACCTCGAAGTGCCCGGCTTCCTTTCGGCGACATCCGGCGGTGCGACCTCGGACTCCGAAGCCGCGGGCACGGTCCGTGATTCCGACGCATGCGTCAAGGTGCTCCGCAAGTTTGACTGTGCTGCCGCACCGAACCCACGCGGTCCCAACGACCCGCTTCGCGATCTGCGTGACATCAACGACGAACTGCTAACGCTGGACATGGCCGTAATCGAGAGACGGGTTGAGCGGCTTCGGAAGGATATCAAAAAGCCGACACCCGATCTGGAGCAGAGGGAGATAGAACTTGCGGTGCTGGAACGCTGCCTCGAGGCGGTCGAGCAGGGCAAGCACCTCGACGAGATTGCCCTGGGCTCCGAGGAGCAGAAATTGGTGCGTGGGTTTCGGTTCCTTACGCTCAAGCCGTGCATCCACGTGGTGAACGTCAACGAATCAGATATTGGATCGGAGGATGCGCTGCGTGGGCTGCCGCTGGAGGACTCGCTTGCCTTCTGTGCGAAGATCGAGGACGAGATCGGCCAACTCGAACAGGCGGACCGAACTGAATTCCTCGCCGACCTCGGAATCGAGGAGAGTGCCCGCGACAGATTGATTAGGATGTCTTACCGGGTGCTGTGGCTTATCTCCTTCCTCACCATCGGTTCGGACCGGGTCCAGGCATGGACGCTGAAGTCGGGGGAGGCGGTGTTGAAGGCGGCGGAGACGGTGCACTCCGACATGGCCCGCGGATTCATACGCGCCGAGGTGATGAAGTTCGACGACCTCGAGCAGCTGGGCTCGGAGCGTGAACTAAAAGCGAAGGGCCTGGTCAGGACCGAAGGCCGGGACTACGTCGTCCAGGACGGCGACATCATCAATATACGGTTCAATGTCTGACGGATGCACAACATCCTTTACATCAGCCACACCTCGCAACTCGGCGGGGCCGAGTACAGCCTACTCCTGCTGCTGGAGCGGCTCGACCGCGGGCGGTTCAGGCCGACGGTGGTGGTGCCCGGCCCAGGTCCCCTCATCAGCCAGCTCGGCGATATGGGCATAGCCTGCCGCACGGCGGCGATGCAGCGGCTGAAGAGGACGCGTAACCCCGCGGTTCTCCTGCGATACTTCCTGATGTGGCGGCGTATGATCTCAGAGATTACAAGAATTATCGACGAACTCGACATTCATCTGGTTCACTCAAACTCGACCACCGCCCACCTGTTCGCCTCGCCGGCAGCGAAGCGCACGGGCGTGCCGTGCATCTGGCACGTGCGGGACGTCAGTTCCCCGGGCGGCCGGCTCGACGCGATGATGGCCAGAAATGCGACGGCGATTGTTGCCATATCGGAAGCAGTGAAAGAGAGCATGCATCATCCCGACCTCGCAGGTCTCAAGATGAGGGTGATATACAATGGGGTCGATACGGTGAAATTCACTCCGGGCGACGGCGCTGAGCTGCGGGCCGAGCTCGGGCTGAGCGGCTCGAACCCGGTTGCGGGCATTGTGGGTCAGGTCGTGCCGTGGAAGGGCCACCAGCGGTTTCTGGACGTCGCCGCGAAAGTAGCCACGCGTATGCCCGAGGCCAGGTTCCTGGTCGTTGGAGATAATCGGTTCGGCGATTTCCCCGGAATCTTAGACCGCCTGAAGGAGAGAGCAGGTGAACTGGGCATTGAGGAGAAGATAATCTTCCTCGGCTGGCGCCAGGATGTCGTGTCCGTGATAAACGTCCTGGACGTGCTGGTGGTGGCGTCGGACAGAGAACCTTTCGGTCGGGTCGTCATCGAGGCGATGGCGTGCGGAAAGCCGGTCGTGTCGTTCCGCTGCGGCGGGCCGGCGGAAATCATACAGCACGGGAAGACCGGGCTGCTGGTGCGGCCTTACGACCTGGCCGAAATGGCGGACGGGCTCGTCCGGTTGCTCTCGCGACCTGCGGAGTCGGCCCGGATGGGCGGGCTGGGCAGGGAAGTAGCGCGCCGGAGGTTCTCCGCCGAGGCATACGCGGCCGGCGTGCAGGATACCTATGGTCAATTACTTGCCTAAAAGCACCTCCGTTGCTGATTGGGCTCGACGGGGATTTCGCCATCGAGCGAGTTTGCCATATCTCTGCGAAGCAAGGAATATGGACTTGTGAAAATCGCCTATATCACCGGGGATTTCCCGAAACGCAGCGAGCAGTTCATCGTCCGCGAAGTGGAGGAAATGCAGCGGCTGGGCGCGGAGATATCGGTCTATCCGGCGGAGAGGCGTGAGCAACTCAATACCCCCTGGCGCGCGCTCGGCAGGCACGGGTGGAGCGCGCTTCTGCCCAGGACGGGCCGCGCGGTGTCGCGATTTCCGCTTGCCCAGTTGGCGGCGATGCGCAGGACAGCGTGGCGCCATTTCCCCGGCGGGCTGGGCATGGCGGTCAGTTACGCGAAGGACATCAGGGCCAGGGGGATCGAACACGTCCACGCCCACTGGCTGTCGAAGCCGGCCGCAGTGGGTATGATGATCGCGGCGATGACGCGGCTGCCTTTCACCATTTCGGGCCACGCGGTGGATTGTTTTTGTGGGGGCATCGGGCTGAGACAAAAGGTCGCCTCGGCGAGGGCTGTGGCAGTCTGTAATCAAGCGGCGCTGGACGCTCTGGCTTCGAGGATTCCGAGCAGCCTGCGCGGGCGGCTGAGGTTGATTCGCCACGGGATTGACATCGCGCAGTTCAAGTTCACCGGGCGGCGGGAGGCCCATTCGACGCCGAGGCTCCTCGCCGCGGGCAGGCTGGTGGAGAAGAAGGGTTTTCGGTATCTGGTCGAGGCTATGGGGCGACTTCCGGAATGTCTCTGCGAAATCGCCGGCGCGGGGGAACTCGAGGATCAACTGAGGCGTGAGATCGAGGAACGCGGGCTCAGCGGGCGTATTCACCTGTCCGGCTGGTTGCCGCCCGAGGAGATACGCGCGAGAATGACGGCTGCCGACGTGCTGGTCGTGCCCTCGGTGACTGCTGGGTCCGGCGACCGCGACGGCGTGCCGAACGTTCTGCTGGAGGCCGGGGCGGTCGGCCTGCCGATTGTGGCGTGTGACGCGGGCGGGGTGGGCGAGTTTGTGATTGACGGCGAGACCGGCCGGCTGGTCCCGTCGCGCAACCCTGGCGCAATTGCGGATGCCGTTGGCGCTGCTCTGTCGGACACTGCGAGCACCCGCCGCCTCGCGGAGAACGCGCGGAAGAAGGTGGAAAATGAGTATGACGTACGGGCCAACGCACGGCTTATGATGGAGCTTTTTAAACCGGCGGCACAGCGTGGCTGCTGACTGAAAAATATGTGGCAGGTTGCTGCACCGCTCGTGGGATGATCGGATATAATTGTTAAGTTCTTGCGGGAAACAGAACGGCGCAGGGTGAGGGCCAGGTTGAAAGGTGGAGGCACGACTGGGTAATGCGGGCCGAAGTTATATCCGTAGGTGACGAGATTGTGTCCGGTCAGATTGAGGACTCGAATGCGGCGTGGCTGTCGCAGCGCTTGGCCGGGCTGGGCATCCCGGTCGCGGCGTACTCGGCGGTGCGCGACGTTCAAACTGAGATCGAGCGGACAGTGAAGACGGCTGCCGCTCGGTCGGACGTACTCATTGTCAGCGGCGGGCTGGGGCCCACCCACGATGATGTTACGCGCGAGGCGGTGGCCGCGGCCGGAGGAGTCGAACTGGTTCTGGACCCTCCGTCACTCGAACACATCCGCTCGTTCTTCGCACAGCGCAAAGCCGCCATGCCGAGCTCGAACCAGGGCCAGGCGACGGTCCCGCGCGGGAGCGACGTTCTGCGGAACGCCACTGGCACGGCCGCCGGGTTCCGCACTGTTATCGGTGGGGCACAGGTGTTCGTGCTGCCCGGTGTTCCCAGTGAGATGAAACTAATGTTCGAGAACGCTGCCGTTCCGCTCCTGCCGAGAGATCAGGGGACGGTTGCCACGCGGACGCTTAAGTGTTTCGGGATGCCGGAAGCGCTCATAGCCGAGAGGCTGCGAGGTCAAGTGGAACTGGACGGCGACCCGAAGGTCGCCCTGCTTGCGTCCTGCGGGGTTATAAGTGTGAAGTTCACCACGCGAGCGGACACGCGGAAAGCAGCACTTGAACGTATCGGCCCACCGCTTGCCAAGGCCCGCCGTCTCTTGGGCGATGTGGTGTTCGGCGAGGACGAGGACACCCTGGAGAAGGTTGTGGCGCGGCTGCTTGAGCAACAGGGGAAGAGGATTGCGGTGGCCGAGTCGTGCACCGGCGGGCTGGTCTGCAACTGGCTCACCAATGTCCCCGGAATATCCAGGCATCTAATCGAAGGGCTGGTGACTTATAGCAACGAGTCCAAGGCCCGGCTGCTGGGCGTGCCGGAGGAGCTTTTCACTACTGTGGGTGCAGTCAGCGAGGAAGTGGCCAGGCTGATGGCCGAAAACGTGCGTTGGCGCGCAGGCGCCGACGTCGGCGTGGGGACTACGGGGGTCGCCGGGCCTAGCGGTGGGTCTCCGGCGAAACCGGTTGGCACCGTCCACATCGCCGTGTCCGCTGCTGGTGGCACTGTTCACCAGAAGTGTGCACTTCGTGGTGCCCGGGCGCAGATAAAAGACCGCGCGGCCAAACACGCGCTGAACATGGTAAGACTGGAGCTGTTGCGGGCAAACCCTGGCTGACAAGGCGTGTTGACCGGCAGGGCAGCCGAAACTATAATGGCCGACGTTGCGGCTCTGTGGCTTTCCGAGGAGGCCCCCGGTGAAGGGTTTGGCACGGCTTAGCCTGCTGGCTGCTGCGAGGGGGAAGGTAATACAAGGTTATTATATCGCTGTCCAGGATTTTGGGGGCTCGAAATATGCACAGATTGCACACGAAAAAATCCTACAACTCGGGAATTAGAACGTCAGCTTGGTCTTCGTTCGGGATTCTGGCTCTTCTTGCTGCCGTTTTCGGGTGCGCAATCTTGCCGCTGGGTTACGCCGCGCCGCCGGTCCGTGCGGCGGAGCCGAAACCGACCCTCAGACTCAAGGCCGATTCTGTGGTGTTCAATCAAGCTAATGGCGACGTCAGACTTGAGGGGAACGTGCACATCGTCCGCACTACGGCCGAGCGAATGCTCGCCGTTGACTGCGACGAGGTGACCGGGAAAATGAAGGACGGCAAGATGAAGCAGCTGCACGTGAAGGGCAACGTCAGGCTCGAGACGGGGGAATTCAGCGCCACTGGCGCCGAGGCCGACTTTGATTTCTCGAACAACATCATCACCCTCCACGGTACCAAGGATAAACCTGCGAGCATGACATCGCCTGAAATGACCTCCACCGGGCCCACAATTGTTTTCTTCCTGGATGAGGAAAGGGTGAAGATGCCCGATGGCGGCGAGACCGTGATCAACCTTGAATCGCCCGCCGTCGAAAAGAAGGAGAAGCAGTAACCGGCGGCGCGCTCACACTCCGGGGTTGCGAAGAAAACGGGGAGAAAAGTCGGCCGAGGGTTCCGGCGCCGCGGCAGGCGCGATTCCCACACGGTGAGTACCAAATATCAGGCTTGGCCGGCGAGTGTTTCGCGGACCACTTCCTCGATGGTGGTGATGCCTTCGTAGATTTTCAGCAGGCCGGCTTGGCGCAGGGTTCGCATTCCTTCCTCGCGGGCGAGGTCGCGCATGGCCTGGGTGGATGATTTCGCCATGATGAGGTCGCTCATGCGGTCGGTGATCAACATTATCTCAAAGATGGCAGTTCTGCCGCGGTAGCCGGTGTTGTTGCATTCTGGACAGCCTGCTCCGTAGTAGAACTTTCGGCCCTCCACCTCCTCGGGGGTGAGTTGCAACAGTTTCAGCATGTCGGGGGTGGGTTGGTATTCTTTCTTGCACTTGACGCAGATGGTTCGCACCAGCCGCTGTGCAATGATTGCCCGAAGGGTGGCGCAGAGCAGGAACGGCTCCACCGGCATGTCGATCATCCGGGTGATGGAACTGGGTGCGTCGTTGGTGTGGAGGGTGCTCAGTACCAGGTGGCCTGTGAGCGAGGCTTGGATGGATATCTCGGCGGTCTCCAGGTCGCGAATCTCGCCGACCAGGATCTTGTCCGGGTCCTGCCGCAGGATCGACCTGAGGCAGCTGGCAAAGGTGGTGCCGATGGCCTCGTTGATCTGGACCTGCATTATGCCGGGCAGGTCGTACTCTACGGGGTCTTCAGTGGTGATAATTTTTATGCCCACGTCGTTGACGTAGTTGAGTGCGGAGTACAGTGTGGTGGTCTTTCCGCTGCCGGTGGGGCCGGTAACTAGCACAATGCCGTGGGGCCTCGACATGAGTCTTTTGACACTGTCGAGTTCGTCGCCTCTTAGCCCGATGCGGTCGAGGTCGAGCGAAACCACGCTCCGGTCGAGCACGCGCATCACCACGCTTTCTCCACACAGCGTGGGCAGGGTTGAGACGCGGAGGTCGATTGGGTTGCCGCTGATCATCAGTTCGATTCGCCCGTCCTGTGGCATCCGTGTCTCCGAAATGTTGAGGTCGGCCATGACCTTGATGCGGGAGATGACGGCAAGGGCCAGGTGCCTGGGCGGGGGGATCATTTCGTATAATACGCCGTCAACCCGGTACCTGACTTTGAACTCGTTCTCAAATGGCTCAAAGTGGATGTCGCTGGACTGGTCCTTGATGGCCTGGAGCAGGATCAGGTTCAGGAGCTTGATTACAGGGGCCGATGCGGCCATTTGCTGGAGTGTGTCGAGATCATAACTTTTTGAGCTCTCGGAATACTCCAGTTCGAACGAGGCGGTTGTCTTCTCTACCTCGCTGAGAATTTCCTCGACCGACTCGCGCTGGTCGGCGTAGAACTTATCTATCGCGTTGTCCACTGCGGATTCGCTGCTGACGGCGCCGGCGACGTTGACATCGAGCATCAGCCGCAGGTCGTCCAGAGCGCTCACGTTGAGCGGGTCGGCCATGGCGACTGTCAGTGTGTTGTCCTCGAACTTGATGGGGACGACCCGGTAGATTTTGGCAAGTGAGGGGCTGACACGGTCGAGGACGTCCGGCGGGATATTGTCTATCGTGTCCAGGTCGACCACGTCCATGCCGGCTTGTTCGGCAAGCGCGTGTATGACATTATCCTCTGTGGCATGTCCGAGTTGCACCAGCATCTGGCCCAGTGCCCCGCCCTTGATTTTCGCCTTGTCCACGGCCTCCTTGACCTGTGTTTTGGTCACTATACCGCGCTCGACCAGTATCTGCCCGATCCTCTTTCTCATAATTGCCGGTTGTGTGTGGATTTTAGCCATGAATTTTTCCTGAGGCAGTAACTATGCCTTCGATGCGGCCAGCAGCTTGACCTTTTTCTCAAGTTGGGCTGGTTTGGCGGCGCTCTTGAGCATATCTGAGAAGGTGATTTTGGACGCCATGTAAAGATCGCACAGGTAGTCGTCGAGCAGGATCATCCCCTCGGCGCGTCCGGTTTGGATATCGGAGTTGATCTTGTAGATTTCGTTTTTGCGTATGAGATTGGCGATGGAGTCTTTCATCAGCATGATTTCAAAGGCCGCAATGCGGCCCTTGCCATCGGCGGTGGGGAGGAGCTGCTGCGAGAACACCGCAGCGAGGGAGGTCGAGAGCTGGGCGCGGATTTGTTCCTGCTGATTGGGCGGGAACACGTCGATGATGCGGTCGATAGTCTTCGCGGCGCCGGTGGTGTGTAGTGTTGCGAACACCAAGTGGCCGGTTTCGGCGGCGCGTAACGCAGCTTCAATAGTTTCCAGGTCCCGCATCTCGCCCACTAGGATGACGTCGGGGTCCTGTCGCAGGCCGCGGCGGAGCCCTTCTTCGAAATTGGTTACGTCTGTGCCCACTTCGCGCTGGGTGATGATGGATTTCGCGTGTTCGTGGTAATATTCGATGGGGTCTTCCAGTGTGATGATGTGCCTGTCGGCTTCATGGTTGATGAAGTCGATCATGGTTGCGAGTGTGGTGGTCTTGCCGCAACCGGTCGGGCCGGTCACCAGGACGAGGCCACGGGGCTTCAGCAGCAGGGTCTTCGTTGCCGGTGGCAGGCCGATCTCTTCGAAGGTCAACAATTTGCTGGGTATCAGCCGCAGGGCTATGCCGATATTTTGCTTCTGCCTGAATACGCTGATGCGGAAGCGGGCCGTCTTTCCGAAGGCGAAGCCGAAGTCGGTTGTTCCTCCCTCGTTCAGTTCCACCTGGCACCGGTCGGGCGCCAGGGTTTTCATTATTGCGGTGGTGTCGTCCGGCGTCAGTGGGGGCAAGTCCAGCGGACGCAGGCGGCCGTGATGGCGGATGGTCGGCGGTATGCCGACCGTCAGATGCAAATCCGAACCTTTAAGATCAATAACGGCCTGAAGAAGTTTGTTCACTGGTATCATCGAGCTGGTCTCTTATTCTGCCAGAGGGTCGGGCCGGACACGCGGCGGATGTGAGTGTTCGGCGCCGGCGGGTTATTTGTTAGCCTGGACCTCCGCCGTTATCCTCATTACTTCTTCTATGGTCGTAATGCCGCGGAGCACCTTCTTCACCCCGTCCCTGCGAAGATCGGTCATGCCGGAATATATCGCAGCTTCCCGAATTTTGTTTGTGGGTGCGCGGTGGAAGGCGAGTTCCTGTAGCTCGCTGTTCATTTCCATCAGCTCGAAGATGCCGAGGCGGCCCTTGTAGCCTGTGCCGTCGCATTCGTCGCAGCCTGCACCTCTGTAAAGCGTCAGGTTCTCCACATCCTCGGGGGTCAGTCCGACCTGCAGCAGTTCCTCTTCGGTGTAGGTCGCCGGCTCCTTGCAGTTGGCGCAGATGGTCCGCACCAGCCGCTGAGCCATGATCGCCTGTATGGACGATGCTACCAGGAACGCGGGGACACCCATGTCAATCAGACGCGTAATGGCGCTGGGTGCATCGTTTGTGTGAAGCGTGCTGAACACCAGGTGGCCGGTGAGGGCGGAGCGTATTGCGATTTCGGCGGTCTCCTGGTCGCGGATTTCGCCAACGAGGATTACGTTGGGCGCCTGGCGCAGCATCGACCTGAGGATCCGTGAAAATGTCCGGCCGATCCTCGCTCTGACCTCGCACTGGTTAATCCCCGGAATGTTATACTCCACCGGGTCCTCCGCCGTAATGATTTTTCGGTCGGGGGTGTTCAATTCGCTCACCGCGGCGTAAAGGGTAGTTGTCTTGCCCGATCCCGTGGGGCCAGTTACCAGGAAGATCCCATTCGGCTTTTTGATGATCGACTGAAATTTGCCGTATTCCTCGTCGCCGAAGCCGAGCTCCTGGACACCGAGCAGGAGCGACTGCTTGTCCAGGATCCGCATCACCACGCTTTCACCGCGGTTCGCAGGCAGACACGAGACCCGGAGGTCAACCTCGCGCCCCAACGCTCTAAGCTTGATGTGGCCGTCTGTCGGCCGCCGCTTCTCCGCGATGTCGATCCCAGCCATGATCTTGACCCGCGAAATGATGGAACCCTGGAGTGACTTCGGTGGTCCCGGGACCTCGGTGCACACCCCGTCCACCCGATAACGAATGCGCAGCCTGTCCTCCATGGGTTCGATGTGGATGTCACTGGCGCGGCGCCGCATGGCCTCCGTAATCAGCAAATAGACCAGGCGGATGACCGGCGCGTCGCCGTCTTCCTCATCAACCCCCAGCTCGGCAGCTTCCTCCGCCTTGAAGGTAATATCGCTCTCAGTAAACTCCTGCAGCATGCCGTCCACCGTGGCTTCTTCAGCCCCGTGGTTCTTCTGGATGGCAAGGTTGATCGAATCCCGGGTTGCCAGAACCTGTTCTACGTCGGAGTTGGTAGCAAAGCGAATGTTGTCCAGTGCGTCGAAGTCCAGCGGATCGGCCATCGCCACCCTCAACCTGCCGTCGTGGCGATCGATGGGGATCAGGCAATGTTTCCGGGCGATGTCGTGGCTGACGAGGTCGATTACATCACGCGGTATTTCCATCTGCGAGGGGTCGACCAGCTCCATACCAAATTGTTCTGCAAGAGCCTCAGTCACCGCCTGGTCGTCAGTGGCGTTCAGTTCCTGCAGCGCCTCACCGATCCGCAGGCCCGGCTTCGCCCGCTGCATCTTCAGAGCGCGTTCGACATCGTCGTCGGAGACCGAGCCCTTCGCCCGCAATACACGTCCCAGAAGTTGACGGGCCATTGTGTTCACCTTAGCACAGCACGAATATCCTGCCCAGCTCATTATAACTCACGAACACCAGGATTACAAAAGGCTTTCGCCATAGGCCGCAAACTCAAGGAAGGGGCATTGTTAGGTCTGCTGGAGCCAATTTTGGCCGACGAATCGGCCCCCTTGGCGGCAGTTTTTTGCAGCAGCGATGTGACCCCAGCACAAGTGCAACCGCGCAGTTCCATCGGAGGCCGTGCGCGGCTCTTGCACCCTGCTGGGGCTGGAGGTAGAATCGGCAGGCCAAATAAGGCGAGGCAACAAGGATGATCTACGTGGGGACCTCGGGATACAGTTATCAGGATTGGGTCGGCACGTGGTATCCGCCGAGCACGGCGAAACGCGACATGCTCAAGTTGTATGCGGAGCGGTTCAGCACAGTCGAACTTAACTTCACTTACTACCGGCAGCCTTCGGCGCGGACGATAGAGGCGATCACCAAAAAACTTCCACAGGGATTCCGGCTGTTCGCAAAGGCTAACTCGCAGACCACCCACAGGCGCAAGCGCGAAGCCGCGGGGCCCTTCAAGGAGGGCATAGAACCGGCGCGTCAGGCGGGGATGCTGGCGGGGGTGCTTGCACAGTTCCCGTATTCGTTTAGGAACGAACCCGCCAACCGCGATTACTTAAAGGAACTCGCTGAGGATTTCGACGGATACAACCCGGTGGTCGAGTTCCGCAATAGAAGTTGGTCAAAGTTGCCGGTGCTCGACCTTCTGCGGCGGCTGAACGTCGGGTTCTGCTGCGTGGACGAGCCCTACCAACTCGACCTGATGCCGCCGGCCGCCGAGGCCACCACCGATACGGCGTACGTCCGCTTCCACAGCCGCGACAAGTCGAAGTGGTATGAAGGCGCCAAGGAGCGCTACAACTATTTTTATTCGGAGGACGAACTCGCCGAATGGAAGCCAAAGGTGAGGAAGTTGGCGGATATTACTGATGCGGTGTATGTCTTTTTCAACAATTGCCACGCCGGCCACGCCGCGGTCAACGCGGAGCAGTTCAGAAAGATGCTCGGCGACATGGGGCTGACAGTAAACTAAGACAGCGGCCAGATGCTGAAGGGGTGCCTTGTGTTCGAAGACCTGGCGAGGGACAACATTGACCAATACGTGGTCGTGGAGCTCGGGCGGCCAAAGTGGCGTGACGCGCGGGTAAAAGTCATCGAGTTCGACGGCCAGCGGGCGATATTCAAGGATGTGCACGACCGCCATCCGCTGTTCCGCTTCACCCTGGGCCGATGTCTTATCAGGCGCGAGTTCCGACTGTACAGAGTGCTTCAGGGCACCGAAGGTGTGCCGCGGGCCTATCGGATGATCGACAGGGACGGGTTTGTGGCAGAATGCATCGACGGCGAACCGCTGTCGGGCGAAAAGATCCATGAGGGGTTGAACGTCAGTCAGGAGTTTTACAGTCGGTGCATGGACCTCGTTGGGGCTTTACACGCTCGGAGGGTGGTGCACCTGGACCTGCGGAACAAGAAGAACCTCCTATGCGGGCGCGGGGACCGGGCCTACGTGGTTGACTTTGCTTCGGCCGTGCACATACCGCGATGGGTGCCGCTGAGCCGGGTCTGGATTTCGCTGCTCGGTTGGTCCGACCGGGTGGGCGTGCTTAAGATGAAGCGGAAGCTGTCGCCGGAGTTGCTCTCGGACGGTGAGAACAAAGTTCTCATTCGCTTCGAACGCATCCGAGCCGTTCTTTTCCCGCCCGCGGTATTGTTTCGGGCGCTCCGGCGTTTCCGCCGCCGGCGTCGGAATGCAAAAGCGGAACAGGACTCCGCCGTCTGAAAAAGGATACAGGATGAGCAAATCAGTGCGGTTTAGTTGTTGGTGAAGGCTTTCTGAGAGCCGAGGAGGAAACGATGTCCGACAAAACCGCAGGCAAACCCGTGAAGGCGGCCGTGGTCACCGGCGGCCATTGCTACGACGTTCCGAATTTCCACGCCCTCTGGCGCAGTATTCCCCAAGTCGAGAGCGACGTGCAACACATGGATGATTTCGCTTCGTCGCCCGACGACGTCCGCGACGCATACGACGTTGTCGTGTTCTACATCATGCTGGGGGCAAAGCCCACCGACGATGACCTTCCCTGGTACGCGGGCAAGCCCAAAACGGCGCTCGAACATCTTGGTGAGGCGGAACAGGGCGTCTTTGTCCTTCACCACGCTATCCTGGCGTATCCGGAATGGCCGGTGTGGAGCGAACTCGTCGGCATCGAAGACCGCACGTTCGGCTTTTATCCCGGCGAGAGTCTTCGTATCGATGTTGCGGACAGCGCACACCCCATCACCAGGGGGCTGAAGCCGTGGCAAATGGTTGACGAAACCTACAAGATGTCGGAACCGGCCGAGGGCTCGCAGATTTTGCTGACCACCGACCACCCGAAAAGCATGCACGCCATCGGATGGACCCGGCAGCACGGAAAGTCGCGCGTGTTCTGTTTTCAATCCGGCCACGACAACGTAACCTGGGCGGAGGCCCGCTTCCGGCAGGTTCTTCGACGGGGAATCCAGTGGTGCGCCCGGCGCATCTGAGAAATCGATATTAGTAAAGGTGACTTGATGAGCAACGGCGAGACATTGTTTAGCGGCAAGCGGAGCTACGAATACCTGAAACATTTGGCTGTGAAAATCGGCCCGCGGCTGACCGGCAGCGCCGGCGAGCACAAGGCCGCGCGGTACATCGAGAAGGAGTTCGAAGCGTTCGGCCTCAAGACCCGACTCCAGAGGTATCCCTGCGTCACGTTCGAAAACAGGAAATGCGTCTTCGAGGTCAGGGAAAGGGGCAAATGGCGCTCGGTTGAGTCTGAGCCTGTGATGCGGACGCCCAGCACGCCAACACGCGGCCTCGAGGGCGAGGTGTACTACGCCGAATCCGGCGCGCCGGAATATCTCTCGCCCGAAATGAAGGGCAAAATCGTGCTTGTCTGCGGCCGCATCAGCCCCGACGATCGCCCGCGGTTCCTGTCGTACAAGCCCAAAGCGTTGATCTACGTCGAAGCCGGCCGTGGCGGGGAGCCTAAGCGGACAGCCCTCCGTGACGGCGAGACCTATGGCAGCCTTCCAATGGCACGCATCCTCCACACCGATGGGAGCGATATCGTCAAGAACGGTCTCTCGCCAGCCCGGTTCACCATGCTGAACACCGAGAAGGAGTCGTATTGCCTCAACGTCATCGGCGAGAAGGCCGGGTCCGACTGCCCTGACGAGATAGTTGTCATTTGTGCCCATTACGACTCCTGCATGGGAATCAGCGGCGCCTCGGACCACGCCGCCGGCGCCGCCATCGTCATCGAGCTCGCCCACGTCTTCTCCAAGTTACCCGCTAAGCGCACCCTCCGCTTCATCGCGTTTTCGGGGGAAGAGACCGGCCTCAACGGCAGCACCTTCTACGCGGATGACCTCGCCAGGAAAGCGGAACGCGAAAAGAAGAGGGCGTCCTTCAACGAAAAGGCGGACAAGACCGAACTCCAGAAGCACCGCCTCTCGTTCAACCTTGACGTGCACGGCGCCGTACTTGGCCAGAGCCACGTGATGTTCAGCGGCCCTGAGGATGTCGGTGCCTCGGCGCGGCTCCTGGCAAGGGAGATTGGCATGGCCTGCGCGGTGAGCCAAGGCCCGATGAGCTCCGACGGGACGCCGCTTGCGGCGGTCGGGATTCCCGCCTTCCAGTACGCTCGGGCCGGGGGCGGCGGCGGCCACACCAGCATCGACGACATCAAGAACCTTTCGCCCGATTCCCTGGCCAAGGCGGGCGAGTTCAGCGAGCTGTTCCTCAGGCGTTACGTGACCCGGGCCGCGGTGTTCCCGTTCAGCCGCGAAATCCCAGACGACCAGATGAAAAAGATCAAGGAATACTTTACCAACGCCAAGTTACCCGTACCGGGCGAAAAGCAACAGAAGAAGGGCAAGAAAAAACCGCGCGGGAGGACCGGACCTTCCGCCCGAAAATCATAGGGGATACCCCGCCGATGAAACACCGGCCCAACAGTCCGTTCATTACCAGCGACCAGTAACACCAAACACCTGACCTCGGGCGCCTGAGCACGGAGCCGCTGATCCCGAATCCCTTGCATCCCCCAGGCTGGCAGGCTCCGCATCTGCAGAATCATGCTAATAAATTGGCGGAAGCTACCGAAAATAAATCGGGTGGCTGCACCTGCACGGTGCGCACCGACACCCAGGAGGAGGGATGAAGTGAACCTGGCGCGACCAGCAGGGTCGTCGAGGCGGCTGTCGAGCGGCTTCACCATGATCGAGCTGATTGTGGTAATGACGATTGTGGCGGTGCTCGCCGCTATTGCGATTCCGAGGCTCGCCGCTCCGGGAGCTCGCCGGCTTCGCCGGGCGTCGCACCAATTGGCGACGCACATCAAATTAGCGCGAGACCTCGCCATGGCGACCTCCCGCCACACTTGGGTGGTCTTTGACCTGTCCGGGGACTCTTACAGCGTATATATCGAAGACCCTGACAACCCCGGACGCTCGCACCGGATCTCTGTCACACATCCTGAGACAGGCGGCGACTTCGACGTTGCCCTCAATACCGGTGATTTCGCAGGGGTCGAGTTTGGCGGGCACTTCGGCGGCGAGGTCGAGCTCGAATTCGACTCGCTCGGCAGGCCCTACAACGGCACCACCGGCACGTTGCTCCCCCGCGATGTAGGGATATTACTCCAAGCCGGCAGCACCACCAGGACCGTCCGTGTGGTCGCACAGACAGGCATGGTGGAGGAGGTGGACTAATCCGTGGCTGGACGCGTCAGATCTTCATCAAACCGCGCATTTACACTCATCGAAATGACCGTGGTTATCGTGGTGCTTGGGATCGTCGCCGGCATTGCGACCGGTATTGTGGTGGAGGCAAGCCGGGCCTATTCCATCTCGAACACTCGGTCCGACTCCTTTGCGGACGCCCGATATGCGGTCGCGCGAATGGCGCGTGAGCTGGCCGCCCTC
>JAUWIN010000005.1 GCA_030605345.1 Candidatus Brocadiia bacterium | reverse complement strand
TGAAAAAACAAAAACTGAAAGTAAGCCTTGACGCCGGTAACATACCCCGCAGCCGGAGCTTCGTCAATGCCGCAACGCCGCGAAACGTTCAAATCATCACTGACGCCTGCAGGGCCGGACCCGCCGCCTCGGCTCCTTGATTCTCCGCCCTCAATCCTTTATCCTGACCATTCGGGACAACCCCGGTAGTGTGCCTCGAGCGAAAGGAGAATTGCCATGGCGAAGGCTGATATCGGACTTATCGGGCTGGCGGTGATGGGCGAGAACCTGGTGCTCAACATGGAGAGCAAGGGGTTCACCGTCGCTGTGTTCAACCGCACCGTCGAAAAGGTGGACAAGTTCGTCCAAGGCCGGGCGAAGGACAAGAACATCAGCGGAACTCATTCCATCGAGGAACTCGCCGACGCACTCGAGCGGCCCCGCAAGGTGATGTTGATGGTGAAAGCCGGGCCGCCGGTGGACGCGTTCATCGAGAAACTCCTCCCGCACCTCGACCCTGGCGCCCTGATTATCGACGGCGGGAACTCGTTCTTCAAGGATACCATCCGCCGCAACAAGGGCCTCGCCGACAAGGGAATCCTCTACATCGGCACGGGCGTCTCCGGCGGCGAGGAGGGTGCGCTCAAAGGCGCCAGCATCATGCCCGGCGGCCAGCCGGAAGCATACAAGATGGTCGAGCCGATATTCACCAAAATCGCCGTCCAGGTCGATGGCGACCCCTGCTGCACCTACATCGGCGCCGACGGCGCCGGACACTACGTCAAAATGGTCCACAACGGAATCGAATACGGCGACATGCAACTCATCTCGGAAGCCTACTACATAATGAAATACGTCCTCGGAATGGACGAGACCGAAATGCACCAGGTCTTCAACACTTGGAACCAGGGCGACCTGAACTCCTACCTCATCCAGATTACGGCCGACATCCTCGCCAAGACCGACCACGAGACCGGCAAGCCGCTCACCGAAATCATCCTCGACAAGGCCAAGCAGAAGGGCACCGGCTAGTGGACTTCGCAGAGCGCCCTCTACCTCGGCTTTCCGGCGCCGACGATTGCCGAAGCGGTCTTTGCCCGGTGCATCTCAGGGCTCAAGGAAGAGCGCGTTGCGGCGTCAGAGGTGCTCCGCGGCCCCAAGCGCCAGTTCAGCGGCGACCGCGAGAAATTGCTCGACGCACTCCGTCACGCCCTCTATGCCGCACAGGTCTGCTCCTACGCCCAGGGATTCGCCCTGATGAGCGCGGCGGCGGAAGAGTTCGGCTGGGACCTCGACCTGGGGCGGATTTCGATGATCTGGCGCGGCGGCTGCATCATCCGGGCACAGTTCCTCAACCGCATCCACAGCGCCTTCAAGCGCGACAAACACCTCAAGAACCTCCTCCTCAACCGCTACTTCCGCGGCGTAGTGCACAAGGCCCAGGCCAAGTGGCGGAGGGTAGTCATCGAGGCGACGAAACTTGGCGTCCCGGTCCCCGGGTTCAGTTCCGCCCTGAACTACTACGACAGTTACCGCCGCGGGCGGCTCCCCGCCAACCTCATCCAGGCCCAGCGGGACTACTTCGGCGCCCACACCTACGAACGGGTTGATAAGCCAGGCAACTTCCACACAGAGTGGGTGTGAGCTGGTTGTGGAAAATCTGATAAGATATAATAAGTCATCACAACTGGCCGCGTAGACAAATGAGGGATGTTGGCGTGCCACAAGACCAATTCAGTATTTACGCCAAACGGCTAGAGAAAGCGCTCGTGCGCGGCGACGCGACCGAGCAGACCCATCGCCCCGCGCTCAAGTGGCTGATAGAACTGCTCAGGCCCGGCATCACTGCAACAAACGAGCCGAAGCGTATCGAGTGCGGCGCGCCGGACTACGTCATCTCGACGAAGAGCCGAGGCGCACCAATGACCATCGGCTACATCGAGACCAAGGACGTGGGCACTTCGCTCCAGAGTGCACAGAAATCCGAGCAACTCAAGCGCTACCGCGAGGCCCTGCCCAACTTAATCCTCTCCGACTACCTCGAGTTCCGCTGGTACGCCGACGGTGAACTCCGCCAGACGACGCGCCTCGGCAGCGTCGCTCCCTCGGGCAAATTGGCACGCGACCGCGCCGGCGAGCGGAAGTCGCTCGACCTGCTCAACGCGTTCCTCGAACGCGAGCCGGGGCGGGTGTGCAAGCCGCAGGAATTAGCCCAGCGCCTCGCCCGCCTCGCTCACGTGGTCCGCAACATAGTTGTCACCGCGTTTCGCAAAGGCATCGCATCGCCGATGCTGGCCGACCTGCGCAACGCGTTTGC
Organism: Candidatus Brocadiia bacterium; assembly: GCA_030605345.1. Classification (GTDB taxonomy): domain Bacteria; phylum Planctomycetota; class PUPC01; order PUPC01; family PUPC01; genus JAUWIN01. The sequence goes on along the minus strand of JAUWIN010000005.1, from coordinate 51,069 downwards.
CCAGACCCTGATTCCCGACCTCGACAAGCCGGAGAAAATCGGCGAGTTCGCCGACATGTACGCCCAGGCCATCGCCTACGGCCTATTCGCCGCGCGATGCAACCACGACGAGACAAAAGGGCCCTTCAGGCGGCTCGGCGCCGCCGCTGAAATCCCAAAGACCAACCCCTTCCTCCGCACCCTGTTCAACACCATCACCGGGCCGGAACTCGACGACGAACCATACGCCCGCCACGTCAACGACATCGCTCAATTGCTCGCCCACAGCGACATGAGCAAAATTCTCGAGCAGTTCGGCAAAAGTACACGGCGCGAGGACCCCGTCGTTCACTTCTACGAAACGTTCCTCGCTGCATACGACAGGAAACTGCGTAAATCCCGCGGCGTGTACTATACCCCCGAGCCGGTCGTATCCTACATCGTGCGGTCCGTGGACTGGCTGCTGAAACAGAAGTTCGGCCTTGCGGGCGGCCTCGCCGACACCGCCCAGATCAAATATCCAAAGACGGCGGAAGAGGAACTAACCACGCCAAGCGGCAAAGGCCCGCGCGTGCTCATCCTCGATCCCGTCTGCGGTACCGGCACGTTCCTCTACACCGTCATCGAGCACATCCGCGAGCAGTTCATGAAAAAGAACGACGCCGGGCTGTGGTCGGGCTATGTGCGCAAGCACCTTCTCCCGCGCCTGTTCGGGTTCGAGCTCCTGATGGCTCCTTACGCCGTGGCGCACCTCAAGTTGGGCATGCAGCTCGGCGCGCAGGACTTACCCGAACTGCACCGAAAAAACTGGGCTTACGACTTCCAGGGCAACGAGCGCCTGCACGTGTACCTGACCAACTCCCTGGAGGAGGCGGAAAAGAAGGCCAAGGGCCTGTTCGGCCCGCTCCGCGTCATCACCGAGGAGGCCAACGCCGCCAGCCGCATCAAGCGCGACCTCCCCATCATGGTCGTGATGGGCAATCCGCCATACTCCAACTTCGGCCGGATGAACCAAGGCAAATGGATTCGGGGGCTACTGGAGGACTACAAGAAGGGGTTGCACGAAAAGAAACTCAACCTAGACGATGACTTCATCAAGTTCATTCGGTTTGCGCAATGGCGTGTTGAGCGGACGGGCGCTGGCATCCTCGCGTTCATCACCAACAACACCTACATCGACGGAATTACACACCGACGCATGCGAGATTCGTTACTGAAAACCTTTACCGACATCTACATCGTTAACTTACACGGAAGCGGCAGGCGGAGCGAGGTAGCGCCAGACGGGTCCAAAGACGAAAACGTGTTTGATATTCAGCAGGGTGTCGCGATAGCGATATTCGTAAAGAGCGAAGACCGCGAAGCAACCGGCTGTGTGCGGTACTCAGAAGTTTGGGGCGCTCGCGAGACCAAGTACTCGTGGCTGAACTCAGAAGATGTTTCCAGTACTGAGTGGGCCGAGCTCCACCCGGGTCAAGACTATTTCTTCTTCGCTCCAAAGGACTTCACAAAAGCAGGCGAGTACTCGCGGCTCTGGTCTCTTCGTGACATCGCCCCTGTTCACCAGAACGGTCTCAAAACGGACAGAGACGAGCTTTTCTTTGACTTCGAGTACGACCGGCTTGCAGCAAGGATGCGTAGGTTCTTCTCTGGCGACCCCTTCTCGCCGGAGTTCAAGACGAAGTACCGGGTTGAGAACTCATCGAGCTACGACCTTCTTGCCCGCCGTGAGGAGAATGCGTTCCATCCCAATTACCTACACCGATGCCTATACCGCCCGTTCGATTTCCGCTGGCTGTACTACGGATCCCGTATCACGAGCAGAGCCGCCTGGAAAGTCATGCAACACATGCTTGCTGGACGGAACAGGGCCTTGGTCGCCTCTCGCCAGTTTGCCGGGCACAAGTACTTCACTGCCAATTCCACGAAAACGCTGACGGAGATAAGCTCGCAACCTTATGCTCCTCTTACCCTCTTTCCACTATACCTCTATGCGCCCAGTTCACAACAAGAGCAACAGCTTGAGATTGGACCACGCCGACCGAACCTGAATCCGAAATTCATCGCTGACATGGAGCAGGGCATTGGGCTCAAGTTCAGCCCTGACGGCGCCGGGGACCTGAAGAAGACGTTCGGGCCGGAGGATGTGTTCCATTACATCTACGCGGTGCTGCACTCGCCCACGTATCGCGAGCGTTATGCCGAGTTTCTGAAGATCGATTTCCCCCGCATCCCGCTCACGCCCGACCTCAAGCTCTTCCGCCGGCTGTGCGAACTGGGCGCTGAACTCACCCGCCTCCACCTGATGGAGCAATTCGGTAAGGACATTACCTCTTATCCGGTCAATGGCGACAACGCTGTCGAGAAGGTCCGCTACAGCCAGCCCGACCAGAAACACAAAGGCCGTGTGTGGATCAACAAAACGCAGTATGTCGAGGGGGTGCCGCCGGAGGTGTGGGAGTTCCACGTCGGCGGATACCAGGTCTGCCGGAAGTGGCTGAAGGACCGCAAGGGCCGGACGCTGTCGTTCGAGGACATCGAGCACTACGAGCACGTCGTCGCCGCGCTCCACGAGACCCTTCGCCTGATGAGCGAGATCGACGCCGCCATCGGCAAGTGGCCGATTGAGTGACCCCGCCGGACGAATTGATGCGGACGTCTGGGGAAATGTGTATAATTGGGTTGCACCGCGACGCGATCCTGCTGACGAAGAACGACTTCTGAAGGGAGTAGCACGGTGGGCACGGAAATCCTGTTTCTTGTCGAAGAAGGCCCGGACGGCGGCTACACTGCCCGTGCGGCCGGCGAATCCGTCTTTACCCAGGCCGACGATCTCGACGCGCTGCGCGAGATGGTCCGCGATGCAGTCCGCTGCCACTTCCCCGACGAGGCCGCCCGCCCGCAGGTGATCCGGATGCATTTCGTCCGTGACGAGGTGATCGCCCTGTGAGGTTACCGCGCGATACTTCGGGGCGAGACCTGGTCAAGGCGCTTGCCCGATTAGGCTACGAAGTGACCAATCGGACGGGGAGCCACTTCCGCATTACGACGCAGCGCCGCGGCGAACACCACATCACCGTGCCGGCGCACGACCCCATCAATGTCGGCACGCTCAGTGCGATCCTTCGGGACGTCGCCCAACACGTTGGCCTGACGCGGGACAAACTCTTGCGTGAGTTGTTCGAATGATCGCCCCGGTGCGCTCTGCCGGGCCAGCGACAGCGGTGGGTCAACCGATGCTCTGTTGAATGTCTGGGAGTTCCGCGTCGGCTGCGCCACGAACGAGACTATCCAAGACGGCTTGCCGCTCGTGGCTGGGGAAGGAGGATTCGAACCTCCACTACCTGATCCAGAGTCAGGCGTGCTACCATTGCACTATTCCCCAAGCGTTGCAACGAGTATACGAGCGAGCGGACGCAAAATCAAGGGACAGTGCGGCTGGCCTTTCCGCGTGAATCGGCTGGTATCCGCATCCGAGGAACACCGCATAAGAGTGGAAATATTCCATACGGCGCTGGCAAAAAAATCATCATGTTGCGGCCTTTTTTCCGGGCAGAGAGGACCCGGGTGAAAAATGCTGGCGTTGCAACCTGCGGCACAGGCGTAGCTTACGCTGTGACTTGCAAAAATAGCCCGAATTCGTTTTGTGTCAGGCACGCCATGTGCTATGATGCGAAGCGGTGCGGTGGTTGGCCGCTGGCAGGCTGACCGGCCACCCTCTATACCTTCCGGATCTGGATCTTCCGGTCGGTTGGCCTGCTGGTAGAAGCCACACCCCGAAAGTCCCGGTCACTCCCCCTGGGGCTTTCACGTGGCTCGCGCCGCTTGCCACCGCACCGCCCCCTCTAAAAGCGGCGAGCAACACACGGCCGCCTTTTCATTTTTCGGCACACGAACGGCCTTCGTTTTTCTTCGCGTTCCGCGCACTAAACTTTCCCCACGACTGTTCGAAAATAGGTTTGATGCTCAGTGGTGGTACGTTTATAATTCCGGGAAGTTGATGTTACCTGTTATTATTGTGTAAGGAGGTACCTGAGGTGGAAATTACTATTTCCCCGAATTACGACGAGATGAGTAAGGCGGCCGCGCAAGTCGTCGCCGAACTGGTAAAGAGCAAACCCAACGCCGTGCTGGGCCTGGCTACAGGCTCGAGCCCGCTGGGCTTGTATGGCGAACTCATCCGGATGCACAGGGAAGATGGCTTGGATTTCTCCAAGGTGCGCAGCTTTAACCTGGACGAATACGTGGGCCTGCGGCCCGAACACGAGCAGAGTTACCGCTATTTTATGGAGAAAAATCTTTTCGACGACCTCAACATCAAAAAGGAAAATACCCGCGTGCCTTCCGGCACGGCGGAGGATTACGCGAAGCACTGTGAGGAATACGAGCAAGAGATAAGGCAGGCCGGAGGCATCGACTTGCAGGTGCTCGGCATCGGGTCGGACGGCCACATCGGCTTCAACGAGCCGGGCACCTCGCTGGCGTCACGAACCCATGTCACCGTGCTTACCCAACAGACCATCGCCGACAACGCCAGGTTCTTCGAGAAGAAAGAGGACGTGCCGATTCGCGCCTGCACCATGGGCGTTGGAACGGTGCTCGAGACGCGCAAGTGCATCCTTCTTGCCAGCGGCAAGGGGAAGGTGAAGGCAATTGCGCAAGCACTCGAAGGGCCGGTGACCTCGATGTGCACAGCGAGCGCGCTCCAACTGCACCCCGACACGAGCGTTTTCCTGGACCAAGAGGCGGCCAGCGGGCTGAAGCTGCTGGATTACTACAAGTGGGTCCAGCAGAACAGATAGATCGGAGAGCGTTAGGCTCAGGGGCGCTATCGAAACGCCGAAAATGAACACGTAGTCCCCTGCCGTCCAGCGCGGCGGGCGAGAAGGCCGGAACGCGCCAGGCGTAATCGGTCAACCTAATTCCGAGGACGCTTTACTATGAGCGAGATGGAAATCCTCCCTACTCGATCCATCGGGCGCCAGTTTATTCCGCAAGAATACCTGCCCGAAGGACGCGACGAGTATTACCTTCGTGAGGAACAGTCGCCCCGGCCGTCGGACGGCTGGCGAAAACTGAAAGCAGAAGAAATCGAAATCCTGGTCAAGAACGCCAATACCGCCGACAACTGGGACGACATCCTGGTGACTCGGCAGTTCACCCCGCACCTGGTTAAGAACTGCGAGTTTTATGGCCTGGTCCGCATCGGCCGGCTTGAAGAGGTCTCCCTCAGGTATCACGACCTCACCGTCCCGGTAGGTATTACGGACAGCTGCATCATCTCCTGCGACATCGGGGATGACGTCGCCCTCCACAACGTCCGCTACCTCGCACACTACATCATCGGCGACAACGTCATCCTGCTCAACCTCGACGAGATGCACACCACCAACTACGCCAAGTTCGGCAACGGCACCGTCAAGGATGGCGAAGACGAAGAAGTCCGCGTGTGGATGGAACTAATCAACGAGTACGGCGGTCGTGCCGTGATGCCGTTCGACGGCATGACTGCGGGCGACGCCTACCTCTGGGCCAAGTTCCGCGACGACACCAGACTGCTCGAGCGGCTGGGCGAGATGACTCAGCACTCCTTCGACTCGCGTCGCGGATTTTACGGCACCGTCGGCGACCGATGTGTAATCAAGAACTGCCGCATCATCAAGGACGTCAAGGTCGGCCCATGTGCCTACATCAAGGGCGCCAACAAACTCAAGAACCTCACCATCAATTCGAGCGCGGACGAACCCACGCAGATCGGCGAGGGGGTCGAACTGGTCAACGGAATCATCGGCCGCGCCTGCCGCGTGTTCTACGGCTGCAAGGCCGTCCGGTTCGTGATGGGCGACTGCACCAACCTCAAATATGGGGCCCGCCTCATCCACTCATACCTGGGCGACAACTCGACCATCTCCTGCTGCGAGGTCCTCAACGGCCTCATCTTCCCCGCCCACGAACAACACCACAACAACTCGTTCCTCATCGCAGCGCTGGTCAAGGGCCAGAGCAACATCGCCGCCGGCGCCACTATCGGCTCCAACCACAACAGCCGCGCACCCGACGGCGAGGTGGAAGCTGGACGAGGATTCTGGCCGGGCCTGTGTGTGAGCGTCAAGCATTTCTGCCGCTTCGCCTCCTTTGTGCTGCTGGCAAAAGGCGACTACCTCGCAGAGCTGGACGTCCCCCTCCCCTTCTGCCTGGTCAGCAATGACACCGCCGCCGACGTGCTCCGCATCATGCCGGCCTACTGGTGGATGCACAATATGTACGCCCTGGCCCGGAACAACGCCAAGTTCCCCAAGCGCGACAACCGGCAGCGAAAGGTCCAGAACATCGAGTTTGAATCTTTCGCGCCCGACACCGCTGAGGAGATTTTCCACGCCGTGACGCTCCTGGAAGAATGGACGGCAAAAGCGCATCTCCGCGCCCAGGCGGGCTCATCCGAAGGCACGGGCAAGGCCGAACTGGCAGAGCTCGGCCGCGAACTGCTGTCCGGCCCCGCTGAGCCCATCGACCGCCTCGAAGTGCTCGGCGAAAACATCGAACACTCCAACCGCAAAGTAGTCATCCTCAAGCCGCGCCAGGGCTATCGGGCATATCGCGAGATATTGCATTACTACGCGGTAAAAAACCTCCTGGCCTGGATGCAAGAGCACCGCGGCGCCAACCTCGCCGCAATGTCCGACGCGCTCGCAGGCGAGAGGAAGAAGAATTGGGTCAACCTCGGCGGGCAACTCATCCCCGCCGAAGACATCGAGGAACTAAAGGCCGACATCAAATCCGGCACTATCAACACCTGGGACGCCGTTCACCAACGCTGCGACCAACTCTGGGAAAGATACCCCCTCGAAAAGCAGCGCCACGCCTTCGCCACGCTGCTGAGACTGCTCGGCGCCGACGACCTCACCCCTGACCTGTGGAACGCGGCGCTGGACGAGGTCGTCAGGATTCAGCAATACGTCCGCGACCAGGTCTATGCCACCCGCAAGAAGGATTACGACAACCCCTTCCGCCGAACCACCTTTGCCACACCCGCAGAAACCGAAGCCGTCATGGGCACCGCCGAAGACAACAGTTTCGTCAAACAGATCCGGCAAGAGACCGAAGCCTTCGCTGACCTTGTAAAAACGGTCAAGGCCCGGGGATAGAAGGCGGTGCACACCCGAAGGAAACGCCGCGATGAAGCACGTGTTCCCTGTGGTTTGCCTGGCGGGTATCGTCCTGGTCGCGGGGTGCTTTGGGTGGTGGCTGCTGAATCGCGGCGAACTGCTGGCAGAACTTCATCTGCTCAGACACCAGCAAAGCGGCAAAGCGAACGGACCGTATCGCCTGACGCCTGCCCATAACCCGGTGCGCCTGAGGGTTTCTGTCTCGGGGCCGCTCAGCGGAGGTCGAGACCTTTTCGGGGAGGCGCGCGTTTGCGCCAGGATGCTCAATTCCTCGGGCGAAGAAGTGTGGGCGGGCACCTGCCAAATCGGCCAAACCCCGCAACCTGGGCAAGACACAAAGCTCAGCACGTTCGGACCGGTCATCATAGAGCAGGCAGATAAATACACTTTTCGCTGCACGCTGGAGAAGCTGCCGGAAGACTGGACCGACGCGCAGCGCGGTGAGTTTGGCGTGGTCCTGTCCATCCGCAAGAACGCACAGCCGTTCCCCGTCGTCCCTGCCCTGGTCGGTTTTGGGCTGATTGTTGCGGGCGCCGCCGCACTCCATCTATTCTGGCCCGACGCTGAACCCGACATCATGCCACCTGCTCGCGAGACCAAGCAGCCGACAGAACCACGGGAACCGTAGCCAGCGCGGTTCATCCGATACGCGCCCGGCTACGGACTCAGTGGTCGAGTTCGCAGATTCTTTTCCGGTAGTAAAGATAATTTTCGAGTGTGACGTCGTCGGGCACGCCGTGGTCGCAGGTGGGGATGTAGCCGCCGCGTTCGACCATCGCGGGGATGATGTGCTGGAGGTGCTCCTCGATGGCGTGTTTTCCAGCAGCCAGGACCCGCTTGTCAATGCCACCGGCGATGACCAGGTCTGGCCATTTCTTCCCTATCTCGACGACGTCGCAGCCGGAGGCGACTTCGAACGGCGACATGGCATCCATCCCCGCTTCACGGTACAGCGGAATGGCGGGGCCAGCCCATCCGTCGGTGTCAACGTGGAGGAGGAAACGCTGCTCCTGCCGCTGGCGGCCGGCGACAATCACCTCCTGATAGTATGGGAGCAAAAACTCCCTGTACATCTCCGGCGATATGAGCAGGCCGTGGTTGTAGCAGATGTCCTCTCCGAGGCCAAGTTCGTCCAGCGCGACCCTGGACTGGATGCGTTCCAGCCCTGCGTTCATCAGTTCGGCCCATCGGCGCATCATTGCGTGGATCAGGTCTGGTTTGTCATAGAAGGCATAGAGCCCTCCCTCGGGGCCCATGAGCGCGCGGAGATACATGTATCCGCCGACCATTCCCTGCCGGACCATGCTGCCGCCCGCGGCCGCGTTCAGCGCATCGGTGCACTTCTGGTCAAGTCCCTCGTAACGCGCGGGGTCTGACGGGTCGAGCCGCGGGCCGACCGACTCTTCCCAGTCTTTTTCGGACGTCACCGGGTGGCGGACGTATTCGGGCATAAAACCATGGCGGCGGCCGCGGAAGACCCGCAGCCACCGGCCGGCGAAGTCCTGGATAATCTCGGTCGAGCCTTCGGTCGTGATGACCTTTTCCTCATAGGCGGGGCGGAATGGCGGCTCGCACCAGCCCAAGTTGAGCCCCACCTCGGTCATGCCGTCCGGGTCGAAATTGAACAGGTTGGTCTCCTGGTAGTTCTGTGGGAGTCCCTGCTGTTGCCATTTCTCGATTGCTTCTTGCCAGATGTAAAACACTCGCCGGACCAGGTGGTCCACCGGCCGGAACTCATACGTCGCTCTGATGCGCTCACCTGACTTCATCTTACGAGTATCTTCTCCCTTGTGCTGGAAGGCGGCTTTCGCCGAGGGGAAAACATTCATCGTGGGAAGAAGTCGCTGGTCGCGGCAGCAAGTTGTTCCGCCTCAGCCGACACCTTTGTCGTCGCCTTGGAGGGTGCCGAACTTGATGTCCAGTTCTTCGCGGCGCTTGATGTGGCTGATGGCGCCGTCGCTGAGATAGACCACGCGGTCGGAGGCGGCGAGCATCTTGTGGTCGTGGGTGGCGCTCATCACGGTGACGTGGAAATCTTCCTTGAGGCCTTCGAGCATGCGTATGATCTCTTCGCCTGTATGCAGGTCGAGGTTGCCGGTGGGTTCGTCGGCAAGGACGATGGCGGGGTCGTTGGCGAGTGCTCTTGCGACGGCGACTCGCTGCTGCTGTCCGCCGGAGAGTGCGACTGGCTTGTGGAAGATGCGGGCGCCGAGTCCAACTCGCTTGAGCAGTTCGGCGGCCTTTTGCTGCGCTTCTGCTTGGGTGGTTCCGGCGAAGAGCATGGGGAACATCACGTTTTCGATGGCGCTGGCGACAGGGATGAGGTTGAAGGTTTGGAAGATGTAGCCGATTTTGTGGCATCGGAGCCAGGCCAGTTCAAATGTATCGAGCGCCGCAACATCGACTTCGTCGATGTAAACGTGTCCCTGGTCGGGCTTGTCCAGGCCGCCGATCATGTTGAACAGGGTGGTTTTGCCGGAGCCGCTGGGGCCCATGATGGAGACGTATTCGCCGCGTTTGACTGAGAGGTCGACGCCTCGGAGGGCGTTGACGGGCTCGCCGCCAAGGTAAAAGATCCTCTTGACGCCGACGGCTCGGATGACGTGCACCGCCAGCAACCCGGCCTTGTCCTCCTCGGCGCCGCGTTTGGGGGCGGCCGTTTCCGTGGCGAGCATCACTTCAGGCACTTCGGCTTCTTGCGGCTTTTCCGGCATGATTTAGATCTCCGCTCTCATTGCATCTACGGGCTGCATCTTGGCCGCCCGCCAAGCCGGGTAGAGTGCGCCGACGATGGTGAGCCCGGTGCCCGCGAGGAGGCAGATTCCGACCAGCGCCGCCATGTTACCGACGGGCACAAGCGTCCACATGGTGGCTCCATACAAGCCCATCCCTTCCACCAGGGTGAGCAATACGCCGATGGTAATTCCGATGGCTGTGCCGACGACGCCCTGGAAGGTGCTTTCGAGCAGGAACAGTTGAACGATGAGGCCGTCAAGCGCGCCAAGGCACTTCATGGTGCCGATTTCCTTGAACCGCTCGGTAACGCTGAGCAGCATGGCGTTCAGGATGCCGACGAAACTGACCAGGAGAGCCAGCCCGACAAGCCACCAAGTCTGCACCCTTGCGTCAGCATCGCCGAGGTCTGCCAGGATGCCCTGTTTTAACAATTGCTCGACGTACCTCGTCTGGCCCTGCTCGGCGATGTTCCGCGCCAGGCTGTCGGAGCAGAGAATATAGGTAAGGAAGGCCAGGGCAAGAATGATGCCGCTGGTCACCAGCAGCGAGCGGGCCAGGCGGACGCGGATGTTCCTCCACGCAATCCGCACGGCGTTGACAAAGGGCAGTTGGACCTGATGCCCTATTCTGCCGTGGAGAGACTCCGCCCTGTCGCTTCCCGAATCGGCGCTGCTGGACAAACTGTTTTCTCGTGCCATGACTTATTTATTATATGCAAGGCGCTGGTTCCTGTCCACCAGAAGCGGCAGGTACTTTACACCGTGCAAAGGGTTTGAAGCGGCGGTGCGGCGCCGTCTGACAGTTGTCATCTGCCGCCTTTTTCGTGCTCCTTTCGGTCTATGGCAATCGCAACGATTCCTTTCTGCACCAGGGTCCTGAGGAAGGTGCTGACGGATATTTCTGCCTCGGCCACGCTGATGTTGTGCGCCTTGGCAAAGTTGCGGATCATGGCCTTGACGTTGGTCTTGCCGTCGCAGGCCTCATAGACCTCGCGGCCCAGGTGGTCCAGGTTAAAGGTGCGCTCCACCGGTTGTTCTGAACCTTTGAGCCAGCGAAGCCAGGCGCGAGGGGTCAGGCGTACTCGCAGGCTGAGGCCGCCGTTGTCCGTTTCCTTCCGGCTGACGACGGGGAGCTGTTCGGGGCGGGCGGTGAAGGCTCGCTGGCGGTCGAGCCCTTTCGGCCTTTTTTTCGAGAACAATCTCACGATGTTCCTCCCGGCTGCAACCTGTCCCAGTTCATCCGGCCCACCGCTGTAGCGAGCATGATTTCGTCTGACCGGCTGGGCGCGTCGTGCTCCGCCAGGAGCAAGCGGTCAAGTCTCTGGTCCTGTACCGCGATGGAGAGGGCCACTCGGGGCGCACAAAAGCCCAGCGGAATGGGGAGACGTTTGCGCCCCCACTGCCTGATACCCTCGAGGGTTCTGCCGAAAGAGTTCACACTGTACCTTTCCACCAGGCCGGACAGGCGGTATTTGCGGTGTTCCTTGAATGGGCGGACCTTGACCCAGCGCTCGAGGTTTCTTCGGCCCAGCGCCAGTTCGGCGGGATAGACCTGTCTGAGCATCAGGCGGGAGCCGTCGGCGCCGGCCAACAGGAGGGCGAGATCGCCCAGCAGGAGGCGCTTGTTAATCATGCGAAACCCAGCCGGCGACTCGAAGCTTGCTCCGAACACGGCCCATCGGGTGGCATCACCGCGGCCATAAACGCTAATCGAAGGAATCATCTTAGACATCACCTCTTTCCTGGCGTTTATCGCGGCCTCAGGGCTGGCGGAGACTTCAACGACCAGGTCGGCGGCAGGAGCATAGCCGTACCAGAAGCGGAGCAGTTTTTCCCCGGCCCCCAGCAGGATGCTTTCCGGGACCCAGGCGGTGTGTGAAAAACCCTTTGGGCTGGGGCCTTCGGGGCCGCCGGAGCGGGCCCTGAGAGACCGGAGGCGTCGGCGGACCCAGCGGTCGGCATCGAACCTCTTCTTCCCCGGCCGCCACCACTTGAGCTGCAAGACCGGCTCGTTCATGTCACCTACGATGACGGCTCCCCGGTCCCAGCCGCCCTCGATTCGCAGCGGTCGCCATTCGGGCGGGATGCGCATCTGCCAGCCGACCCACGCCAAAACGCCCGCTCTGGATTGTGCCGCGATTGAGCCCAACGTTCACCACTCGTATGATGCTACTGCGTCGGCGTCCTACCTCACACCGAGAGCTTGATAACGCTCTTGCTCATCAGCACAAAGCCCAGGGCCAACATGGCGATCAGCCCCATGCCGGCGGCAAAGCCCGCCGAAAACACGATGCGGTACTTGGGCCAGTTGTCGCCGAACCGCTTCCGGCAAACATACCGACCGAACAGCCCGCCCAAGAACGTGGGGATAATGGCCTCCGGCAGGGTCTGGTTCAACCCGGTGACCACGCCATAAATCAAGAAGATGGGAAGATTAAAGTGGGCCAGGATGACATAGACTGTGACCGCCAGGCCAAATCCGGCCCCGATGAACTCCGGCCGGAAGGCCTCTCGGAACGGGCTGGCCGATTCTCCCGGCAGGGAGGCCGACATCATCAGCCCCTGCTGGTAGGCGCCCAGTTCCCAGAACCGATTTGCGTATGGGAACATCTGGCTGGGCACCGGCCCCATCGACCAGATGAACTGGCTGAAGGCGATGGTGCCGACGAAGAGGATGGGGAAGATGAGAATCTCTGCCTTTATGATGGAGGTGAACTTCGTGCCGGTAAGTTCTGTGGTCCTGAAGAACATCACCTGACCGGCGTACATGTGAAGCGGAATGGGCGCAAACCAGATGGCGGCGCCCTTGTAGCCCGATAGGATAAATGTCGCCTCACGCATGTAAGGAATGGACACCTGCCGTCCGACAATGCCCTCCAGCCGGGAAGAGACGTAACTCATGATCGGCGTGTACACAAAGCCGTAGAACAGGAGCAGCCAGATCGGGAACATCGGGCCTTGGAGTTCACCTGAGCCGTAATTGACCAGCCAGTATGTGAGGCCAATATAGACGCAGGTCGAAGTCAGATAGATGCCGAGTGCGACCCAGATGGGGATGTCTCCGCGGCCGGGCGGCGGTTTAAAGAGCTTCCGCCAGTTGAGGCCCGACTTGCCCATCTCGTCCAGCTCGCTCTTTTTCTTCAGAAAACTGCTGAGCACGTGATAGAACCCTACGGCAGCAATAGCAAAGCTCAAGCCAATACTGAAACTGAAGTAAAAATCCATGGTGTTGGCCTGGATGGTCTGAATCCCGCCGATGCCCTCTACCCAGCCGTCGAGGATTCCGACCTTGCAAAGGACAGGATTGGCCACCAGGGTTATAAGCAAACCGATAAAACCGCCTGTCACCGCCCAGAAGGGCATTACCATCCCTGTGACGAACAGGCCCAGGTTAAAACTGATGAGCATCGGCATGGCTGGAAGGATTTTTTCGGTGTACCGGGTAAGGTCCACAAACGGCAGGGGGAGGATTTGGATGCTCTTGCTGAAAACAGCTCCCGTAATGCTGGGAACGGCGATGTAAATGAAGCCGAAGGCCACTCCACCAACCGCTCCGATGGCAAATGTCCGCCAGCGCCACGTCTCCTTCTGGCTCGAGGCATCCGCCAAAGCCGTCATCCCCATCGCCCCGATGGGTGCCATGGGGAAGGGGAGCTGCTCTACGTCCGAGGTCAGCCGGTACATCACATAGCCCAGGCCAAAGCGGTCCACCCGGCCGACGAACTGACCGATGAGCATCAGCCCCAGCGGCTTCATCCAGGCCAGCATTAAGAAGTTACGCCGAGCAAGCACATCGGAAGCGCTGGGCGCAAACCAGCTGGGGATGTAGTCGGTGATGCCTATCTTGCGCAGCTCCTCGCTCTGGACGAAGAACTGGTTCCACAGCAGCCCCTGCGAGCCGGTCGCCATCATGGCGCCGCACATGTAAAACAGGACGAAAATCTCGGGCCGCTTCAGTTTTTTGAACGCCCGCCGTGCAATCTCGACATACAGGATGACCGTCACCCAGTTCGCCGCAGCCCCTACCCCCAGTCCCGCGACCAGCCCCATGTATACCTGGGCCGGCGCCATCACCAAGCCCACGAAAAGCGCCATCAGGACCGTGCCCCACCCGAAACCGTCCTCATACGTATCGGGGGCTTTCATCAAGTCCCGAAATTCTTTGAGTTCCTTGTCCTCGCGCATAATTATGCCTGCTCAGCCTGGGCTTGTACTTGCGGTGCTTCCTCCCCGGCGCGCACGATGTATTCCAGCATGCGGTCAATTTTAAGCTTTCGCCAACCCAACAGCTGCCTCCTGAGGTTCCCCAGGAGCACGCGATTCAATCTCTTCCAACTGGACACCTGGCCGGAACGGCGGTGAAGCTCTATGTCAATCTTGTAAATGTCTTCTTCCGGGGTGCTGTGAAGCGTTATCCGAACATCCTGCCGGACGCCCAGGTCATACGGTGCCAGCCACACCGTTCCTTCCAGCCCCAGATTCTTCGTTCCGCCCTCCTCCTCGTAGAACTTCCGCAGATTGTCCGCACTGAACTTACCTATGCTGCCTTCCCTGTGGGCGTCCATGTACTCGTAGAGGAACTCCAAGACTCCGCCAGCGGTCCGCTCCGTGGCGGTGAACGGGAGTCTGTCACGGATGACGTCGTTTTCCGGCTCCGGCACCTTCCAAGTCATCTCGTTGCTGGGGGTGGCGAGCTTCCCGGCAAGGAACGCTGGCACCAGCGACGAGACAATAACCACCCCCAACACCGTCAGCATGGTTATGATGGCCTGCGTGCCCGAGTAGTTGAGGGTGATACCGCCCATCAAGTCGAGCTCCGTGAGCACCTTGGCCACCCCCTGTCCGGCGACATAGCCGAAGACGGACCCCATCAGCCCGTAAGTAACGGCTTCCGCCAGGAAAAGGAAGCCGACGTGCAGCGGCGCCAGCCCGAGGCTGGTATAGATGTAAATCTCCGTCTTCCGCTCAGCGATGGAACTCAGCATGGTATTGAGAATAATAAGCGCGGCAATAACCACCGGGATCAAAATGCTCCTGGGAGCCTGCAGGAGAAGCGGGGTGCTTACGATGACGCGCACCCCGTGCTCCGGAGAGCCGTAATAGATGGGGAATGCGAGCCGCTTCATCAGCTCCTGTGCCAGTTCGCGGGCCTCGGTGTGAGAGCCGAGCTTCACGCTCACGCTCCTGAGGTTGCAGTCCCGCATTCCGCGCAGCACGGATGCGTGCACAATCGCCACCGAATCGACCGAGACGTTGGGCATCTCTTCCGTCGGCTCCAGCGCCGCCCCCGTAGACATCTCCATGGTGAGCTCTTCCAGATTCGACTTCGTCAATTGGAGCCGCTGTTGGTCACTCACCGCGGTAAAGTCATACGGCAAAAGGAGAGAGCCATCCAAACGCCTGACCGTCTGACTGAACTTGTCCGAATCAATGGTCCCCAGGAGTTCCAGCGACCGGCCGGCAAGGACCACCTTGTCTCCCGGCTCGAGCCCTAACTCTTCCGCGGTGCCTTCGGCCAGGTAACATCCATTTTTGTTCCCGAAGCGGGACCAGTTGGGACATGCGCTGTCCACGCCGGTCAATTCCGACTCCTCAGCAACCAGCCCCAGCACAGCCTTCAAAGACACTTGCCTGCCTGTCTGGGCGTTTCTGACGCGGATCCTCCACTGTGTCTCAGTCGGATTGACCCACCAATACCGCGGCACCACCGAGTGGTTCTCGGGCACGACCTTTTCCAACTCCGCAAGAGCCCGGTCCGGCATGGGGCGGGTGGCAGGCAAGGCGACCAAAACCCCGGCATACGGAGCGGACCTGGCGCGGGTCATTTCCTTTTTCGAGACGTAACTGCTCGCCGACATGAAGCACAGCAGTGCGAATGTGATAAGCACGACGGTGATGCCCGTCAGGACCGTGCGAAGCTTACGCTTTCGCATGTTGGCTATGCCCAGCCGCATAGCCGTGTAGGCCAGCCCCAGGCGCGAGGTCCGCGCCCCGCTCGCCTCAGCCCGGCCGCTGCGCAGCTCCTCGAGCTGAGTCTCGAACTTGGAAAAGACGATCCAAATCACCATCAGACTCATGCTGATGGCGCCAAAAGCCATCAAAATCATCAGCGGCTGGCTGGTGATGCGAAATGCCGGATGAAAACTCCACAGAAGCGCCGCCATCACCGCGAACACCCCCGATACAGCTCCGATCTGTTTGTAAATATTAGCAGAGGCAAAGCACAGTCGTTCCATCACCAACGAGAACGGCACAATTACCATCAGGAGGAAAATCGCACCCTTGATGACATCGTTCGCCGTCTTCCGTACCGCCTGATACACCCGGACCTCGTTCGACAGGGCGCCACTGGCGGCTTCCACATAGGCCTTTCCGTCGTCTTCCTCCAGGGCCGCGTCGGCCTCTTTCAGCAGAGCCGCTGTCCGCTGCTGGAGTTTTTTGATATGGGCGCTGGTGATCCCGGCCCTCTCGTAATCCCGCAGCCGCATGTAGTCCAGCCGATAGAAGTCTTTCGCACCCTGATGCACGGGATTCAGGGGGAGCGGCTCGCCAATTTTGAACCCCTTCATCACGTCGCGCATCGAGACGTCGTCCCCTTCCAGCGTCTTGGGATCGGCCATGTTCAGCAGGGCCATGCGATTCGAGGTAATCCCGTGGCGCAGGATGATCTGCCACTGAATGTCGGCTTCCAGGTGACAGGCCATTAGGCCCTCATACGCACAGACGTTCTGCCGCCTGGGCTCACTGGCCCGCCTGGCGTCCATCAGCGAACCCCCCGGCAGCGGTATCAAAAACCGCGGATCAAAAAAGTCCAGCGCCGACAGTTCCGCGCAGTCAAAGACCACCGCGCGCAACAACCCCGGATTCGTGTCCCAGATGTCCACCCACATCGTAACCCCCATCCCCGACTTGCGCATGTCCACCGCGCGCACAAGGCTGCCGTCAGTATCCACCAAATAGGACTGCACGAAGAAACCGCGAGTCTGGGCGCGCGACGGCAGAGCGTCAAACCGGAACCGGCCGTCTATTCCCGTAAACCGGAACTCCCGACGCCTCATCCCCGGCACCGGTTTGAACCACACGTTCGCATTCCCCACCGACACCCCCCCGGGCACCAGCGTGGTAAGGTAACCGCGCATTGGAACGCGCGGAACGGGCTCACCGGGCGACTGGTCCACAATGGTGCCGTGCACCCGGCTCCATTGGGGCGTCGACTTGGTCGAGGGAGAGAACCGTGTGTCCGAGAGCATCCGCCGAAGAAGCAGGGAGGTCGCCCCCACTTGCGGCTCGAGCCTGCCCCAGTCCAGCCGGTCGGCACTGTCGTATGGAGTGTCCACCCGCAGGCACGGAGCACCCAGCGCAGCCCAAGTCACCCCGGCCGTGCCGAAGCTCCCGGCCGGCGCGGTGAAGTTGACCGTCCACCCCACAGTGTCGGACCCCACAGACTCCATGCCGCTGATCGGCGCCAGGTTGACCACCCGGCGGAGCGAACGCGGCCATAGCTTGTCATCTGTCTCCTGCTTGACCAGGTTCATCCACTGGAAAAAGCTCTCGGCGTTGTAGGTCTCGTCCTCATACAAATACGTGTCCTGGAAACGCGGCCCCACTGCCGCCCCCGCATCCGACAAATCCAGGCCGAACACGAAAGCGATTGGGCGTTCCGTCTCTCCGGCCAGCCCGAGCGCCTCCAGCAGTTCCACCCTCAGCTGGTCGCGTTTCCGATAGATGCTCAGCACGTGCTCCGCATCCTTCAACTGAATCGCTATCCTTGTCCTCGCCCGCCGCCACAGTTCCCGTGCCAGTTCAAGAGAGTCATCCTCGACCGGGTCATCGGTGTGTAATTGACGCTGTGCGCCATAGTGCTCGGTGCGCAGCGTGGCCAGTTTTCCCGTTTCTTTCTTTAATTTTCTGTGGGCCTTTAAAAGTCTGCTGATTTCAGTCTGTAGTTTCTCGACCTCCGCCCGGAGGTGTTCTTTTTTCTCGCCCCCCGCCTTTTCCGACCGCTCCACCAGTTGCGCCAGCTGCAGTTTCAGTTTGGCGCTCTCCTTATCAGTTCGGTACAGCGCCAGCCGCTTGGGATACATCATCGACTCGATGGCGACCACCTGACGGGCCACTTCGTCCTTCAGGTAGCGACGGAGGTCTCTGTATCTTCTCTCGTACAGCCGGTTCAACCCCTCACGGGTCGCCGGCACCTCGGGATCCGGGTGAAGTTCAGCGGCGAGTTCCTCATGCTCACGGTATTCCCGCGCCACCTCCACAGCATCCGAGAGCCGGCCCTCCCTGTCCTCCGGCACGGTAGCCAGGGCCGCCAGCATCTCCCTCGCGCCCCGCTGGTTGCTGGCGTACGCGTCAACGAACGCAACCAGCAAGGGCCGGGCTGGCGGATGCTCGGCGAAGTATCGGAGCAAATTGAGCGCCGCAGCCACATCGACCGCCCTGTCCGCACCGGGGGCTAGTTCGGGCACCACGCTCATCGAATCATAAGGCACCCCGATAACGAAAGCCTGACGGTTGCCGATGGTCTCGGCCGGGCTGGGCGGCTTGATTAGCGCGTAGATGTTAGTAGCGGTGACCTCGCCCCACGTCGCCCGACAGTACAGTTTGCCGTCGGACGCCCGGCCATCTCTCAGCGCCTCGGCAAGAGGGCCGTCGGGCACGTAGAAACGTGGAACGTTGAGCGAGATTCCTACCAGATGGGTGCAAGCCTGCCTCGTGGTTACCTCCGGCGAGCCGAGGACGATGACGGCTTTCGCTCCGGCGTTGAACGCATCCATCCACCGCTCGCCGCCGGTCATCTCCATTACAGCGATCTGCCCGCGCAGACTGCGTGCGGGCAGATGCCCCGGCGCCCGGCCGGGACTGCCCTCACCGATGTACACCAGCCGGCCGCTGAGCCCATCCGCCGGAGTAGTGTTCAGCCGCGCACCAGCCGGCCAAAACGGAAACCCCCGGTGCTTGCCCTTGAGTGGGCCGCTGCGGACAGTGAGCTCCGCTTCCAGCACTTTGGGCATCACCAGCGAAAACCGATGCGTCCACACCCGAGCCCCCGGAACCCCCCTCACCTTCGCAGCAACTCCTTCGAGGCCCGCTGGTGCCCGGCGGAACCGGTCACGCGGGTCGAAAAGCCAGCGAACCACTCCGTATCCGCGCGGACACGTTCGACAAACGTCGCCCGCTCCTGCGCCGCATCGTCCGCCGCCGCAGGCACCGCCAGCGCCCGCACGCGCGCAAAGCAGGACTGAATTTGCAGGGTCCCCGCGCTAATCTCTCTCTGCGTTCCGAGGTGATGCTTAGACCTCAGCTGCTCGGCTGCCGCCAGATGTGCCCCCGCTTATATCACCGCGCCGCCGAGATGTCAAGAAACTCAGCTCCCGCGCTAACCCTGCAATCAGATGGATTCGGCGTGGTCAAACGTATTCGCCCGTCCCCACAGCCGCCCAAGCCGCAACCATTCCGAATTCTGTGACCAACTGCGGCATGCATACAGGCGGTCCGACATAGAACAACAAGCGAAACCGAACACGTGGCGAACGAACGAATCCCACACGCCCTTCACGATGGACCTTATCTAACGTGGAGACTCGCATGAAAGCGTCTTCGAGTGTCGCGATGGCTCGGCAACGAGCCGTTACCGCCCTGAGACGCCCAGAAAGCGCTTGCCGATCCCGGAGAGCGTGATAGACTCGTTGGAAAGCCGACGGCGGTCGTCGGCCAGAGGACATCTGGGAAATCCCCGTTGGGGAGAAAAACGTGAACGAACCGCCGCCCGTCAAAAAACGCAGGCGCTGGCCCTGGATCATCGGAATTATCCTCGTCGCGCTCACAGCCCTTGCAATCTACGCCCACTGGCCCGCGGATAACTCCATCACCATCTCGCCCGAAACCACCTACATAATCGAACCCGTCAATTCGGACGGAACAATCAACTACTTCCAGGCACTCGTCGACAAATATAGCCAGGGCGTCACCCCTGAAAACAACGGCGCGGTCCTGTTGGTGCGGGCGCTGGGGCCGGATGCGCTCGGAGAAGACACAGCCGACGAGGTCCTCGCCCAGCTCGGCCTGACCAGAGAGCAACTCGCCAAAGATGAACCTCATTTTATTACTCTTTACGATTTCCAAGACCTGCACGGCGATGAGTTTTCCCCCTTGCCCGATGACATGGAGATTTACGACCTTATCGATGAAATCATGACGCACCCCTGGTCGGCTGATGAATATCCACTCGCCGCCGCTTGGCTTGATGCAAACGAAAAACCGCTGGGTTTGGTAGTAGAGTCAACGGGGCGTGAACGGTTCTACTATCCACTTGTCTCCTCCTCGGACCCGCCCAGGTTGGTTGTTGCCTGGCCGGGCCCCTTGAGTGATATTCGCGGACTCGCTCGCGCAGTGACGGCGAGGGCGATGCTGCACTTAGAATCCGGTGATATCGACGGCGCTTGCGAGGACTTGACGGCTCTGCATCGTTTGGGACGGCAGGTAAGCCGGCCTCTCTTAATCAACTATCTCGTAGGGGTGGCCGTAATCGCTGTTGGAAACGGGGCGGACCAGACGATGCTAACCACTGGAGATCTTTCGCCCCGCCAGCAGAAGACTGTCCTTGCCTATCTTCGAAGCATCGAGCCCATACCTACCCTGGAAGGTGCCGCCGAGGGCGTGCGGTTCGTTGCTCTTGACTCCCTCATGTTGCTCCGTGATGGAGACATTCCTCAAAGGGGGTTAACTAACGAGGAAATCGTCGCAAAGCCGAGGAGCTACCTGGACTGGAACTACATGCTTCGCACCTTCAACTACTGGTGGGGACGCGCAGCCGATGCTTTGACCGAACCTGATTACGCCGAACATGTCCGCAAGTCGCGCGAACTTGAGAAGGCGGTTGAGAAACACTTCGATAAATACAACGGCATGGAAGAATTGGCTAAGCTACCAGTGAAGCTCTGGATCTCCAATCTTTTCGGCAGATTTTCTATGCGGGCGCGGACGAAATGCGTAACAGACACTCTCGTGGCTTTACTGCTGCCGGCCTTGGGTAAATGTCGCACGGTGCGAGAAAACGCAGTCGCCGAGCAGCGGCTTAACCTCCTCGCTGCGGCGGCACTGTGTTATCGCAGCGACCGTGGTCAATGGCCGGAACAACTCGCCGACCTCTCGCCCGATTACCTCGAAGAAATACCACAAGACCCCTTCACCGGCGAAGCGATGAAGTATGTCACCATCGATGAGGGCATCAAGATATACAGCCTCGGACCTAACATGACCGACGACGGCGGCCTGGACGAAAAACAAACCGACGACTCCGAAAACGCCGCCATCGTCATCGAACTTAACCCCTGACTCCCTCACCGAAAAACGGCCCGCAAGGGCGAGAAGAAGTTGGCCGGTGGCATGCCCGCGCTCGCGTGGGCATGTTGCACGTAGATACGATAGACATCATGCGGAGGCGGCCGGAGGATGCGCAGGTGACAGGCAGGGTCTGTCCGAATCTAGCGTGGGGACCCGCATGAGGGTCTCACCGAGCGGTGCTGATGGCTCGGCAACGAGCCGTTACCGCCCTGAGACGCCCAGAAAGCGTTTGGCCGATCCCGGAGAGCGTGATAGACTCATTCGAAAGCCAACGGCGGTCGTCGGCCAGAGACGATCTGGGAAATCCAAGGCGGGTGTATGTAGTGATAGCGTGCAGTCAGAACCACGATCCTGCAAAGCGGTTCCCTTGTGCAAACGGGTGAGATCCGTACCATGACCGCGAAGCAACACATGGAACTGCTGCCTCTGTTCGGTAGAAGCCCCTCCCTTGAGTACCTCAAGCGCCGCGTACGTGAGCCAGGCCTGACTGCTATCGTGGGGAAGCCGAAGCAGGGAAAGAGCCATCTTCTACGGGAGCTTCGCAGACAACTTGAGAGGACCGACTTCTTGACGGGCTACTTTGAAGCCAACAAGACTGAGACTGACACCGTCCTCTATGCCGTCAGTGACCTTTACGAAAGATGGCTGGCAGATTCTAGCTGGCGGCAGCAGGCCGCATCACTATACGAAACCCACAAATGCGAGCTGGCCACCGGTGCAGCGGCAGCGGTCGGAGACGTTCTGCTAGAAGCGGCCAAGGACCTGAACATGCCGCTAGCTGGAACGGCCCGTAAGATCTTCGAGAACTTCTTGCGCGCAAACCACGACTTGAAGACAGGTAGCCTGGAGCTGCCGCCTTTGACCAGCGCCCAGGTGATGAACATCCTCTCACCACTACACGCGATCACCGGCAAGTCCATCGTGCTGATCTTCGATGCCTGGGAGCGTAGCGGTCGAATCGCAGAGGATGTAGATTTCCTGGAGTCCTTCCTCGACCACTGGCACAACTGGCCGCCGATGCACGTTCTGGTCGCTTGCCGAGAGCACACAACCGATGGCAAGCCCTTCACGCCAACTGACCGACTAGTAGGTCGTAGCGTCAAGGCAGACCGGTGGCGGCTACCTCTGATGACGATTGACGAGGACAGCGCCGCCAGGCGTAACCTGCTGGAATATCTTCACTACTCCAAACCTTTTACAAAAGAGATACCGGACACTCAGATTGTCGATCTGATCGGCGGATACCCTGGCGTCCTGCAAGCCTGGTTCGATTCATCGCCCAAGACAATTGCAGAGCTTCAGGAACTAGCTGCGGAGGCACAGCAGGGCCGCTATGATCAGTTCCTGAATGTCGCTCTTCCTTCCCTGCTTCACGACGGCGCTGCCAGCGTTCAGTTTCGACTCCTGGTGCGTCTGGCAATGCTGCCGGAACTCAACAGACCTGATGAGTGGCAACAGCTTAAGCCTGCGGTGTTGGCTGATTTCTCCAATGGCAATGATCTGCTCAACCAGTTGACCAGCCGGGGCCTCTTGGTTCGGGGCCTCGGCCAGGAAAACCGGGACGTCCCCCGTTTTGGGCATACAACTAAATACGATGTGGCGCGCAAGTGGTTCCTCAGTGATCCCAGGGCCGTTCCCCATACCTGTTCACAGGCTTCAGTCTTCTTGCTGCGGCTTGCCTCCCGGATAAGGTCTATTGATGACCAGGACATCTACTGTGCTCGGGCCCTAGCCCGTTGCGGTTCCATCATCGAGACACTTGGGCTCGGCGCGCCATTCAGGGCCATCTTCACAGCGAGCAGAACGCTCTTCGGACACCGAGATGATAAAACGTGCGATTATCTCTTGGCCTCGGCGACATCTGTTGCCGCCATGACCCCCTCGCCGCGAGGTCTCTTGGCTGTGGCCCTCTGCAACGAGCTCAACCATGCCAAGGAGGAGAAGGACCTGCCGCGTCGTGACGCACTGCTGGACGAGCTTCGGGACCTCTACAAGGCGCACAGCGAGTTCCGGGGGCGCCATACTTAATTCAGCTTTGCCGTGGGTTGGCGCTGGGTGCTGTGGGGCAATAACGATCAGCCTCGGTGCCTGGCATCGAGATCCCACTTCCACCAGACCAACTTCTCCCGCTTGGCCTGTTTCATTGGTGTAGGGACACATGTACTCATGAGGGGTACAAGCGCAACTGGCAGCAACAGGTAGAAGCGTTGCCAGCGTGAAGACCGCGAGCGCACCTGTAACCGACATGGGTGCAAGCGCGGCATGGCGACGTGTGCCCAATCGGAAGCAGGGCTTGGGCGCTAATCGCGCTCTGCACCCGGGTTGCGGGGCAGTTCCTCCGGCTGGCGGTTTTTGTCCCTCTGCTAACGCGCCCGGCGTGTCTGAGGTTGCCTTCCGGCGCGCAGTTGTCCCTGCCAACGTCTCATCATTTCCGTCCGCATCCGCTGGGATTCTTGCTGCTGTAGCTCAGCCCGCCGCGCCTGTGTTTCGAGAAGGACTTTAGAAATCTCGCCCGCTTGCTGGTAGGAGACAGCCTTAGTGAGGCGCCAGAGCGCGGCAATCGCTTCTTCTTCGCGGTCATTACGGACGAGCAGCTGGGCCAGTTTTCTGAGCGCCAGCACTTTCTGCATATTGTCTCGAGGGCGCTTCGCCATTTTCTCGAAATACTCGACAGCTCGGTCGACCTGCCCGAGGTTTTCGAACGTTAGCGCCACTTGGTCCAGTGCTTCGGGCGTATATTCGCCTGTGACTTTCTCGTAGTACGCCAGCGCCTTTTCCGGGTTGTTGAGTTGCTGCCGATATATGCTGGCAAGGTTGAGGTAGGTAAGAGACTTGGCCAAGTCGTCAGGGGATTGCCTAATCAATTGCTCCAGGACGGCCACGGCCTCTTCGTGCTGCTTTTTGGCCAGGTATATCTCGGCGATTTCGTAGTAGGTGGCGTCGATCACATTCAGCCGCTGGTCGTGTCTGAGCTGCTTTGCGCTCCGCTGGCCCGCCCCGCCGAACGCGGCCCCCCTCGCAGCGCGTCCGAGCTCTGTTCTTCGGCGTTCGCGTCTTGCAGCCGCCGCTGTTTGGTCGTTCGCGCCAGCGTTATCCGCCATGGCAGGCTGATCGCCGCGCCTTCCTGCCCCCCGCTCCCCCGCTTGCGCCGGCTGGGCAAGAAGCAAACCGAAAGCAGCAACAGCGGCCGAAACGGACACCAAAAAATGCTTGATAAACATGGCCTCTATTCCTCCTTCATTACTTTGACCATACCGACGGGCCGGTCGTCGGGGTCGTCCGTGATATATATTTGGTCCAGTTTCACATCGTCCGGCGTCAATTTGACCCAGTGCCAGACCTGACAGGTCGAGTCTGTTACGATCAAGGGCCGGCGGCCGTCCACGATCATTCGGAAGCTGTTGCTGCGCCCGTCCTCCTACCGGGTGCGCGGGTAAATGTAATGCCGCCCGTCCCTGGGCACGGTGAACTTGAGAGCCACCTTGTCCTCTGGTTTTTCGTTGTTTGTTTTGCGTGCATTGTTGGCAATGCTCCAGCAGCCGTGTGCGCAACAAACTGCAAGTATTATATCACGTTTTCAGCAACAGCCAACCACAAACCCCTGTCAAGTTCCTTATTTGGGCCAGAGCCAGGCTTGACTTTTCCGCGGTTGGGTGTATTGTATGGTCACTTCGGACACTTGAGTTTTGAGGACGGACGCAAATGGTTGATGCCCTGCTTGGCAAAAAAGTCGGAATGACCGGGGTTTATACTGAAGCAGGGGAGCTGGTGCCCGTGACGGTGATCCGGCTTGGGCCGTGTGTTGTGATTCAGGTAAAGACGCCTAAAAAAGACGGCTACAGCGCCCTTCAGCTTGGTTTCGAGGACCGGAAGCCCAAGAACGTGAGTAAGCCGCTTCGCGGGCACTACGCGAAGGCCAACGCCGCGCCCAAACGCTTCCTCCGGGAGGTCAGTTGGGATGGCGAGGACGACCTCCAGCCCGGGGCAGCTCTTACGGCCGAAATCTTCGCCGACCAGAAACGGGTTGACGTGACCGGCGTGACCAAGGGCCGGGGTTTCCAGGGGGTGGTCAAGCGTCACGGTTTTGCGGGCGGCCCCAAGACTCATGGGCAGGGCAACCACCACAGGACAGGTGGCTCCATCGGCCAATCGGCGGCGCCTTCGAGAGTGTTCAAAGGGGTCAAAATGCCCGGCCGGATGGGCGGCGCCCGCCAGACGATTCGCAACCTGGACGTGGTGCGTGTTGATAAAGAGCGCGATGCTATCCTGGTGAGAGGCCAGGTGCCTGGGCCAAACTCGGGATACGTGGTGGTCCGCCGCGCTACGGCGAAAGCCAGCGGGAGTTAGCGCCGTATAGTGCCCCGCCAGGGCGGGATTTCTGTGCCGAATCAGAGACAACGCCTTCGGAATAAACCCGAGCAGCGCGGTTTTCCGCAAGGCGTGGTTCCGCGTGTTGATATCGCTTGACTCGTTTGCGAGTGGGGCGGTATAATTCAGCCACGCCTAAACATTCGTTTCGGTCCGCGTCAGTTTTGGGGGTGGTTGTCCATGCAGCGGAAGGTGTGGCGCGCGTTTCTGCTTTCATGTTGTGTACTGGTGATGTTATTGGCACTGGTTTTCACGGACCATAGTGCTTGCGCTGCTCCGCTGCTGCGGCGGGTCGAACCGAACACCGTGCCGGTTTCCGGCGGGACAAAGATAACTATCATAGGCTCAGGGTTTGATACGTCCGACGCCGCCGTAAGCGTGTTTGTTGGCGGGGAGCGCTGCTCCAGGGTTACGGTCCATTCGGGCACCAGGATTACCGCGGTTGTGCCGGCCTCGCAGGACGCTGGCCCGGCTGCGGTGGAGGTCGAGACCGGAGACGCTCCGCGGGCGGTGCTGGAGGGGGCTTTGTGCTACGACGATGGCGACATTTTGCTGGCCAAGTGGTATCGGATCAAGGCACATGCTGCGTCGGTATGGAGGCTGATGAAGCAGGGCGGCGTGATCTTGCTGCTGCTGACGGTGCTGTCGGTTTTTGCGGTTGCCTGGGCTATACATTGCGCCCTTGTTATTCGGACGAGCCAGATTATGCCGAAGCCTTTTCTCGAGAAGCTCAGCGGGCACATATCGCGGCGGGAGTTTCAAGAGGCGATGGACGCTTGCCATAAAGACGGATACGTGTTTGGCCGGGTGGCCCTGGCGGCGCTCCGGAAGTCGGGGAAGCTGCCGCATAAGGTGCGGGAGGCAGCTCAGGCGGCGGGCTCCCGTGAAGCGTCGCATCTGTTTCAAAAAATCAGCTACCTATCCAACGTTGGGGTCATCTCGCCGATGCTGGGTTTGTTGGGCACGGTTTTCGGAATGATCCTTGCGTTCAAGACTATTGGTATGGGCGAGGCCGGTGCCAGGCACATCCTGCTCGCCGAGGCGATACACAAGGCGATGGTGACTACGGCGGCCGGCCTGACCATCGGCATACCATCGATGGCGTGCTTCTATTACTTCCGCGGCAAACTCCTCCGGATCATCACTGAAATGGAGCAGGTGACGGACGAAGTTGCGGAGGCGGTATCACCTGCGGGGGAGGAGAAGTGAATTTCCGGGAGGTATTCGAAGCACGGGAGGATTCGTTTCAGATAGCTCCGCTCATCGATATTGTGTTCATACTGCTGGTTTTTTTCATTGTCACGGGCGCGTTGGCAGCGGAGGAGAAAGAAACCCGTATCCGGCTGCCGGAGACCTCCTCCGCGGTAACCCGCCGGCGGCAGAGGCTGGACATCGTGGTCAACGTTACCCAGGCCGGCCAGATACTCATCCACAACCAGGTATATTCGGTCGAGAAGTTGCGGAAAGTGCTGGCGGAGGTGCAGCGAACCGCCCGGTCGGTGCCGGTCTCGGTTATCATCAGGGCCGACGGGAAGTCGCTGCACGAAGACGTGGTGAAGGTCATCGACGCCTGCGCGTCCGCCAGGCTCAAGAACGTCTCGTTCGTCAGCGTCAATGCGCGCGAATCAGAAATCAAATAGGCGGCTGAGCCCGTCCCTGGGCCTATTCCGCCCCGGCGCAAAGCCGGGCGTCCTATTTATCCTGTGGATCGTTCTGTGCGCCTGGCCGGCGCGGGGGCAGGAGCCGAACGGGGAGACAGAGGCCGACCTCCAGTTTGAGTTCGCCGAAAGGCTCTTCCAACTCAGGGTCTATAAGACCGCAGCGGCCGAGTACCGCAGTTTCCTTCAGGACTATGCCAAGGACCCCAGACGGGAAGGAGCCAGGTATAACCTGGCCATGTGCTACTTCAGGCTCGGCGGCGAAGAGAACGCAAGGAAGGCGCTCGCAGAGCTGGCTATATTGCGAAAGGAGTTCCCCAACGGCAACCGTATTCAGGATTGCCTTTTCCGGTCCGGCCACATCCGTTATATGCTTGGCGACGACGAAGGCGCCGTCGCTGACCTGACAGACCTGGCGAAGCTGAAGGTCAAGCCGGGCCTCGAAATCCCGATGCACCACTTCCTGGGCCGCGCCGAACACGACCTCGGGCGGTTCCCTCAGGCCCGCAGACACCTCGAAGTGGTCGCCGACGCCCCCCGCGACAACGAGCTCAGGCCGTATGCGCTGATGGTGCTTGCCGACACGCACCTCAAACTGGACGACCTCGGCAGGAGCGCCGCCGTTCTTGACAAGTTGCTCAGGGATTATCCCGACCTGCCCACAAGCGACGAGATGTGGCTGAGGCTGGGGGACGCCCGCCTCGGCCTGCATGAGTTTGCGAAGGCACTGGCCGCTTACGAAAAGGTGGGTGCGAAAGGAAAATGGAAACACCACGCCGCAATTGGCAGGGCGCGGGTGCTGCTCGGGCTGAAAAAATATCCCGCCGCTGTCGAGCTGTGCAAAAGTGTGGCTGCAAACTTCCGGGAAACCCCCGCCACCAAAGACCTCCACATACCGGAGCAGTGCCTTTACGTCGGCGGCGTGGCCAATTTCCGGCAGGCCAAGTACGCACGGGCGGTCGAAGCCTTCACCAAACTCCTGGCAGGACTTCAGCAAGGGCCCATAGCAGAAGACGCCGCATACAAACTGTGCTGGTGTTACTATCGCCAAGGTCCCAAGCTCGCCAAGGAGCTGGTTACGACTTGTGTCAAGTTCCGCAGGCTGTTTCCGGCGAGCAAGTGGACCAAGCAGGTGGTGTTCCTGGCGGCGGAGGGGTATGTGAGCCTGGGAGACTACGAGAACGCCGCTGCACACTACCGGCAAATTAGCGAGGATGACCCCAACTACGGCGACGCACTGTACCGAGTGGCATACTGCTATCACAAGCAGAACAAGCCCGAGGCCGCGGCCCGGGCGTATGACCTGTTCGTCGAGAAATTCGAAAAGCGCACAAAGGCAGCAGCAGCGCTGGCCGCCGCCGGCGGGCTGTATCAGGCTGCGGAAAGATACGAACAGGCCATAGCTCGATACAAGGAATATCTCGCCGCGGCTCCGCCCGGCCCTGAGGCGGAGGAGGTGGCATACCAGCTCGGGGTGTGCTTCGCAAAGATGTCGCAGTTCGACCTGATGGCCCGGGCCGTCGAAGACTACGCCAAAAAGTATCCGCAGGGGGCACACGCGGCCGCGGCGTTCCACTGGCTCGGACGCCGCTATCGGATTCAGGGCGACCAGCGCGCCAACCATGGCGACGCGGCCGCCGCGGCGGCCGAATATGTCCGCGCCCAAAAAGCTTTCCAGGCCGGCGCCGCCATTAGCGGGCCGGGCAAGGACCGGATGCTGTTGTCACTGGCTCAGTGCTTCTATAACCTGGCCAGGAACCGGGCGGCCCGGGCCGCCGAACTGGCCAGCGCGGCGAACAGCGCCGAAGGCGACCGGAAACGCCAACTCCTGGCGGAGGCTGCGGAACTCGAAAAGCAGTCAGCCGCTTCGTTCCGTGACGCCGCAGAAGGGTTCTTTGACATAATCGCCAGAAAGCCGGCGATGCTCAAGGACGAATCGGCATGTCTTTGGACTGGCGCCTACTTCCGCGAGCACAAAGAACCCAGGGCTGCCGTGCAGGTGTTCAAGGCTTTCGTGAAGCACTTCAAGTCGTCCAACAAGGCCGACGCGGCGCTCTACCAACTTGCGCTGCTGCATGGAGAACTCGTTCCGCCCGACCACGGCGCGGTGCTGGAATATTGCGACCGTTTGCTTGAACACCACCCGAAGAGCAAGTTCGCACTGCAAACGAAGTTCGCCAAGGCCGAGACCCTCTACCGTCGGGGTAAGCTCAAACCGGCGGAGAAGCTTTACCTTGAAGTTTCCCGGCGTGGGGCCGGTGCGCTCAAGGTCGGCTCGGTCATCAAACTGGGACATATTTGTTTCAAGAACCAGGAATACGCAGTGGCTGTGCGCTACTTTGGCGAGATCGGATTGCTCTACGCCGACCAGTCCTTCTGCCCCGAGGCACTTTACTTCGCGGGCAAGTCAGATACGCTGTTGAAAGACTTCAACGAGGCAACAAAGTTCTGGCAGCAACTCCTGAAGCGCTACCCCGATTCGACATGGGCGGCTGACGCGAGGAAGGAACTCGCGCCGCTCGGATACATTGTTGCGCCCGACGGAACGATTAAGAAGAAATAGGTCGTCCGGAGCAGAGCATTGTCCCAGGCCGCATATCCGCTCCAAAGAGACTTCAGACCGGCGGCCCCCGCGTCACGGCGCTGGGTCGTCACCCCCTTATGCCTGTCGCTGCTCGCACACCTCGTCATTGTAAGTGCCATCGAGAGTACGGACTGGGTGGAAGTCGGAGAACTTGGGCGCGAGGGCGGGCGGATCTTCACCATTGAGATCGGCATAATCAATCCCCAGGAACTGGAGCGGGTGGCAATGGTGCCGGACCTGCCCTTTGAAGACACCCACGCCGCAACGGCTGCAAAACCCCTTTCGCCGGACATGTTCCCCGATTACCGCGATGCCGGCCCGGGCGAAATAAAGATGGGCAGAAAGCCTGTTCCCCGCTATCCGGAAGAAGAATTGCCGCTGGTGTCGAAGAAGGGCCTCTCCGAACGCAGTCAGGCTTTTGTCAGAGACGGCGAGCTCGATGCTGTTGACCCCAACAAGGTTCAGGTTACATATATCCCCTCCAGTCGGAAGGTGGACCGGCCGGTCGAGGCCAAGGTGACGCCGAAGTTGCGGGAGAGTTCGGACGAACTGCTGCGCAGCCTGCCACGCCGGGTGCCGCGTTTTGTGGCGAAACGGGGGACACCGGCTCTATCACTGGAACCTCCGCCATCTAAGGCGGTTTCGTCCCGCCCGATAGCTTTCAGGTTGGGGCGGCGGGCCGAGGCACTGTTCGCCGAGAAGGGTGGCCCGGTCAGCGCCAAGCCGCTGGACCTCGAGGTGGACATCGACGTTTACGCGGAACCGGAAAGCAAGCATCGCTTCTTCAGGATGACAATCAGCCAGCGCCGGGATTCTCGGCTGCCGGTTATTGCCAAGAACATTCTGTTCGTTGTTGACATATCCGCAAGTATCCGGCCGGATATGCTCGAGGGTGTCCGCCGGGCGATCGCAAACGCGGCCACCGGGCTCAACAAGAGCGACAGGTTCAACCTGGTGCGCTTCAGCGAACACTGGTATAAATCCTTCGACCGCTTCGTACCGTCTGTCCCCGAAAACATCGCCCGGGCGGCGCAGTCGGTCCGCCGCGAGCCGGGCCAGGTGAGCACGGACGTGTACACCGCCCTGAGGAACGTAATCGCCAGCTTGCCCAGCACCGGGAAGGAAGCCACCCGCCCGACAAACATATACCTGATAAGCGACGGCAACCCCACCACCGGCATCCAGGACATCCGGCACATTGTCAACGACCTCTCGACGGTCATCAGGACGAATTACAGCATCTTCTCGGTTGACCCCGGTGCGCCTAAGGCAAATGCTTATTTGTTGGACCTGCTTGCATACCGCAACCGTGGCTGCTTCGCCCGGGCCAAGGGGCCGGAAGTGGCCGACGCCGCAATCCTGCAACTTCTGAGGCAATTCAAAGACCCGGTACTAATGAATCTGCGGGCGCAATACGCCAACTTCGAAGTTGACCAGGTCTATCCTGCGACCCTGCCGAACCTGTATGCCGGCCAGCCAATCGTGATATATGGCCGATGCTTGCCGGACGAGACCATCGGCGTGCGCATCATTGGCGACAGCGCCGAGGAGCGCAGAAAATTCCTCTACACCCGCCATCTCCCTGAAATCCTGACCGGCGACAAGTCCATCGCCCGCCAGTGGGCACGTGGTAAGATACATTACCTCTCTTCGCTTATCGCCAGCGAAGGCGAGAGACAGGAATATCTCGATGAGATCCGCCGGCTGAGCAGGCGGTATAAGTTAGCCGCGCCATACGAGTAGGCGGCGCCGAATCCGGGAGGCAAAGCACTTGGACAGACGGTGGAAGGCTCTGATGCTTGCGGTCGTGCCGGGCCTGGGACACCTGTACCTCGGCCGCCACTGGCGGGGCCTGTTTGTCTTCGCCATCTTTGCCATCGCGGTCAACGGCTTGTACTTCGCCAGGGTAGCGAACTATCCAGGAACAGGGATATATGTTCTCAGCCTTTGTCGTGTCGCCGGGGCCGCGATGTGGTCGTATTCGCTGCTGCACGTCGCTCATCTCTCCGGGCGGTTCGAGAGGAGACGGGTGGCGGAACGGAAGGACTATCACTTCAAACGCGGGCTGGCCCGGTACCTTGCCGGCTCGTTTGATGCGGCGAGGTCTGAGTTCCTCACCGTGCTGAGGCTGGACCCGATGGACGTTGACGCACGGTTTCACCTGGCCATGACCCAGAAGGCGCTGAGCCGGCGGCGGGAGACGGCCAGGGCCTTGAAGCGGTGCCTCGCAGATGACCTCGATGCGAAGTGGCGGTGGGAAATAAACAGCGAACTCGATAAGTTGGACCAAGCGGGGCAAGGCAGAGGGCGTGGCTGAGAATCGAGAAAGGTGGGGCGGGCGCTTGCCGTTTGTCATGGCGGCCATCGGCAGCGCCAGCGTCTTTTGCTTGGTCGGGTTCTGCTTCAGTTTGTTGTTCGTCACCTCATCGGGGATAATGTGGCTCAACATCGTTGACCATTGGATGAACAACTGCGGCCTTGCGGTGGTCGGGCTGCTTGAATGTGTGGCGCTAGCGTATTTCCTCCGCCATCACGAGATTGAGAAGTTTATCCACGAGAGGTCCGAAATTCATCTGGGGGACTGGTCCGAGCTGTGCACCAAGTACATAACCCCCGCCATCCTGCTCTTCGGCGGCTTCTTTACCTGCCTCCGGCTCGCAATGAAAAGTGGACGCACCACTTAGGCATAGACGAACGAAACCGCGCACCATCAGGGAGGCTGAACAATGCAGAAACTGCTCTGGATCCTCGTCCTGGTCCTCATCGTGCTCATGCCGACGCAGTGGGGCCTCCACATCGGGGGCGAGGGCGGTTTCCTCGTGACTCCCGCCGACGCACTGCTGGTAATCGTCTTTGTGTTGTGGGCGGCGCATGTCGTGGTCAGGTTCAAGTTTTTCGAGGTCCGCATGCCCTTCCTCGCCGTGTTCGCGTTTCTGGCCGCTGTGCTTGCCTCTGCCATTCACTCCGGAGAGCTGAAACCCGGCCTGCGCGAGTTCTTCCAGCTCGGGGCATATTTCGTCGGCGGGTGGCTGGTATTTGCCAACTGCATCAATACCCGACGGCGATTGAGGGCTGCTGTCAACCTGTTCACACTGGTAGTCGCCGCGGTTGTCGTTGTGGCGCTCTGTCAATACAGGGCCGCCGAGGACGGAAATGTGTTTAAGGTTGCTGGGACGTTCGGCAATCGCAACGTTCTGGGTGCGTTTCTGGCGATTACGCTGCCGTTCACTTTCGCCCTCGGCCTGTATGAAAAACGCGTCTGGCAGCGCTTCGCCTTGATGCTGACCGTTGCCGTGGGCGCCGTAGTTACGTTGTCCGGCGGTGCGCTTATTGCCCTTACCGTGGCCGGGTTATTTGTCGCCGCGCTTCGGTCGCACACGGCGGTGCTCGTCGTCCTGCTCGCCATCTTCCTCGGCATCACCGTCCTGCCAGACCTGATGGTGCTTCCCCGGCACTCCGATGTTGTCCTCAGCTCGGTCAAGCCGTGTCTCAAGAATAACTTTCTCGACCGCCGCAATGACGAGCCGAAAGCAGGTGCCGGGTGGCCTGTGGTTGCGGCACGATACGAGCGCTGGTCCGCCGCGACCAGGCTGATCCGCAGGGACCTCCAATGGCCCTTTCTCGGCGTCGGCCCCGGCAGGTTCAACCAGGCGGGCGCTGCGGAATACGTGGGCCTGGAGAAGCCGGGCGGCCAGACAGACGTCGTCGCGAACTTCAACATCAGCGCCACCGAGCCGGACACATTCAATATGTATCTCGTCACCTGCGCCGAGTCGGGCCCATTCGCACTGGTCGGGCTGCTGTGGGTGGGGATTCTGTTCCTTGGCCGCAACGTGCGGAATCACGCTCGTTCCGGCGATGACTTCGGCAGGGCACTCGCCTTGGGTTCGGCCGGCGCGGTAGTCGGAGCGGCGCTCTGCGCGGTGTTCTCCAATATCCTCGTTCCCGGCGTCGCGATGCCCTTTATTTTTGTCGCGCTTTCCGGTATCCTCTGGTCGAGGTTGCCGGATTCGGCGGAGCCGGAGCGAAGCCGGTAGCAGGCAATGTCCGCTCACCTCAGTCTCCTGTTGCGCACAGCAAAATGGTCAGCGGCCTCGGAGGGATACGAGGAAACTGATGGGAAAGACATACAAGGACGCTGGCGTGAACATAGACGCCAACACAGCGTTCGTAACCGCCATCCGCTCCCTCGTCGAGAGCACCCACGGCCCCGACGTTATCCCCGCGCCCGCCGGCTTTGCTGGCGAAATCGCACTCAAACCGAAACAAACGCTGTTTGCAAAACGTTACAACGAACCGGTGCTCGTCGCCTGCACCGACGGCGTCGGCACCAAACTGAAGGTCGCATTCGCAATGGCAAAACACGATACCGTCGGCATCGACCTCGTGGCGATGAGCGTCAACGACCTCATCACCAACGGCGCCCAGCCTCTGTTGTTTCTCGACTACATAGCCTTCAGCACCGTGCCCAACGACGTTCAGGTGGACGTGCTCAAGGGCATCACACAAGCCTGCCGCGAAGTAGGGTGCGCCCTGCTCGGAGGCGAACGGGCGGAACTCCCCGAATTCTACCGAAATGGAGAATACGACCTGGCCGGCTTCGCCGCCGGGATTGTCGAGCGCAGTAAGCGCATCGACGGCCGCAACGTGCGCTCAGGCGACGCAGTGGTCGGAATCGCGTCCAGCGGCCTACATTCAAACGGCTACTCGCTGGCGCGCAAAATCCTCCTCGGAGACGCGAAACTGAAGCTGGACCAACGGGTGGAAGAACTCGGCTGCACCCTCGGCGAAGAACTCCTCCGGCCCACGTTGATATACGCACGCGCCGTCCGGGCACTACTCAAACATTACAAGGTCAAGCACGGCGTCAAGGCCATCGCGCACATCACCGGCGGCGGGATTGTCGAGAACCTTCCGCGGGCGCTGCCCAAAAACTTCTCCGCCCGAATAAGCAAGAGCGCCTGGCCGAAGCCTCCGATATTTGCGCTGATACAGCGCCTCGGCGATGTCGCTGAAGATGAGATGTATCGGGTGTTCAACATGGGCATCGGAATGGTTCTTGTAGTGCCGGCGGCCTACGCCCAATCGATTGTGAAGCAACTGGCGCGGCAGAAACACAGGGCATACGTTATCGGCCGCGTCAAACGCGGCCCGAACAAAGTCGAACTCGTGGATTAAGCGTTTTTGAGAGGAGAGATATGCGGAAGGTCGAAAGGGCACTCGTAAGCGTCTCAGACAAAACCGGCCTGG
The DNA here is from genome assembly GCA_030605345.1 of Candidatus Brocadiia bacterium. GTDB lineage: Bacteria > Planctomycetota > PUPC01 > PUPC01 > PUPC01 > JAUWIN01. The sequence continues at coordinate 15,983 of JAUWIN010000005.1, read as the reverse complement.
TCGAATTCGTCAAGGGCCTCGTCGAGTTCGGCGTGGAAATCATATCGACCGGCGGCACCGCAAAAAAACTCGGGCAAGCCGGTATCGACGTTACCGAGATTTCTGACTACACCGGCTTCCCGGAGATGATGGACGGCCGCGTCAAAACGCTGCATCCGAAGGTGCACGGCGGCCTGCTGGCGGTCCGTGATAACCCACAACACCTCAGGGTGATGGAGGAAAACGACATCAAGCCCATCGCCATGGTGGTGGTCAACCTCTATCCGTTCGAACAAACAATTGCGAAGGAGGGGGTGGAGTTCGGGGAAGCCATCGAGCAGATTGACATCGGCGGGCCGTCGATGGTCCGCTCCGCCGCCAAGAACCACAAATACGTCACCGTGGTAACGCGGCCGTCGCAGTACGCGAAAGTGCTCGACGAAATGAAGACGGGCGGCGGTGAAGTGTCCGACGAACTCAACCGCGAACTCGCCGTTGAAGTGTTCCGGCTGACCTCGCACTACGACAACGCCATCGCCACCTACATCGGCGGCCAGACCGATACCCAGTTCCCCCAGACCCTCTCGCTCAGGTTCGAGAAGGTGGGTGACAATCTCCGTTACGGCGAGAACTCGCACCAGGCGGCCGCGTTCTATCGGCTGCCAACCGCCAGCGAGCCCAGTGTGTCCACCGCCGAAATGCTCTCCGGGAAACCCATCTCCTACAACAATATCCTCGATGCCGACGGAGCGCTGGAACTGGTCAAGGAGTTCGCCCGCCCCGCCGTGGCAATCATCAAGCATACGAACCCCGCCGGCTGCGGCACTGCCGACGACATCCATCAGGCGTTCGAGCGCGCTTACAGCGGCGACCCGGTCTCCGAATTCGGCGGCATCATCGCCGTCAACAGGTCGGTTGACGTCCAACTCGCAAAACAGATTGTGAAAAAACGCAACTGGCCGGTGTTCTACGAGGTGATTATGGCACCCGACTACGAGGATGAAGCGCTCGAGGTCCTTACCACATCCAAGCGATGGGGCGCCGACCTCCGTGTCCTCAAAATAGGAAACCTGGAGAACGTGAAGCGTGACCAGTGCGAGTTGAACGTGCGCAGCGTTGTCGGCGGGCTCATCACGCAGACCCGCGACCTGTCGCTCTATGGCGAGGCCGGCCTGAAGCCGGTGAGCAAGCGCCAGCCCACACCAGCCGAGACCGCCGACCTCAACTTCGCCTGGACAGTCTGCAAGCACGTCAAGTCCAACGCCATCCTGTTTGCCAAGGACCAGACACTGCTCAGCATGGGTCCCGGCCAGCCCAGTCGGGTCGATTCGACAATCATCGCCGCGCGGAAAGCCGGCGAAAAGGCGAACGGCGCCGCGCTTGCCTCCGACGCTTTCTTCCCCTTCCCAGACGTCGTCGAAAAGGCCGCCGAGGCAGGCATCACAGCAATCGTTCAGCCGGGCGGCTCGAAGAACGACCAGGCCTCCATCGACGCCGCCGCCAAACACAACATAGCCATGGTCTTCACCGGCGTGCGCCACTTCAGGCATTGAGATGAGCGTAAAGGTCAAAATCTGCGGGATTACGCGGGTGAAGGATGCGCTGGCGGCGGCGGAAGCCGGCGCCGACATGGTCGGCGTGAACTTCTGGCCGGGCACGCCGCGCTGCGTGATTGTCGAGCGCGGATGCGAAATCGCAGACGCGGTTCGCGGCCGAGTCGAAATTGTCGCGGTGTTCGTCGATGCGGACCACGAGGAGATACTGAGGACAGCGGACGCGCTTGGCACGCAGACCGTTCAACTGCATGGCTCGGAGACGGCCGAATTCGCGGAGAGCCTGCGCGAGCTTCGAGTCATCAAGGCGTTCCGCATCGGAAAAGAGGCCGACCTGGAGCAACTACATAACTACCCCGCGTTTGCCTGCCTGCTCGACGCACGGGTTGCGGGAAAGTACGGCGGGACGGGGCGGACGTTTGATTGGGAACTCGCCCGTGGTACGCGGGAGCGCGCTCGACGGCTTCCGCGTCGCCGAATCCTGCTGGCGGGCGGCCTGACCCCGGAAAACGTGGCCGAAGCCGTTCGCATCGCCGAGCCGTGGGGGGTTGATTGCGCCGGCGGCGTGGAGACCTCACCCGGCATAAAGGACAAAAAAAAGATTCTGGCGTTCGTAAGAAACGCGAGAACCGAAATCTGAGACAGGTCTTTTCGCAGCGTTTGCGGCGCGGCGCTTCAGCCTTTGCGTTCTTTCTCGGAGTCGTCCATTGCGGATTTGTCGGCGTCTTCGACCGCCTTATCCACGTCGTCCCCGGCGTCCTTCAGCCCTTTCTTGAACTCCGTGATGCTCTTGCCGACGCTCCGCATTACGGAAGGCAGCCGTGGCCCGAAGATCAACAGGGCGACGATGAGGATAATTATCCACTCCGAACCGCCCGGAAGGCCTAGCGCAAACATTGCCACCCCTCCTGGAGAAGTACTCCGAATGGCCCTCTCGAAGGCCACAGTCTAACTTTACCCCTCCATTGCGGCGGTGTCAAGTTCCATCTGGCGCCGCCCGGCTCTGCGCCGCCGCCTCGTCCTTCGTGCCTGGCGATGCGCTATAGCCGCCCTTGAGTTTCTCGGTGACATCTACAAACACATAGGGGTGTCTGCTGTCCGGGAAGACATAACTTTTGTCAGGCAGCAGTTCAAAATCGGTATTGAAATACAGGTTAAAGACCAGGCGAAAGGAGTTGACAGGCGTTATGCTGGGATACAGTGGCACGGTCTCCACACCGGGCAGATAATAGGCATTTAGTATGCTCATCTTCTGCAGCAGTTGAGTCCTGCTTGCCCTTTCCCAGTTGAAGTTCTGACGTTGTTCGTTGCTGAGCCGAGCCACGTTGGGCCCCTCATCGCCCTGGAGGATAACCACCGGGGGAACGGCGGAGCGTGCGAGCAGGGTGTCCACCAGTGCCCTCAGTTCCTTGTTCAGGAAAGCAACCTGGTCGAGGTAGCTGCGTGCGAGCCCTTTTGCGGCAGCTTCATTATAGGGAACAAAGTCACCATTGGGCGCAAAAACATATGGGCGGTGCGGAATTATTAAATGCACAAAAACAAACTTGGGCCCTTCCATCCGAGGGACCTCGGCAAGTTTGTCAAGTTTGTATTTTACCCTGGCGTGCTGTATCCGGCGCTCGTTGTAGAAGTGTTTCAACCCGACGGGATACAGCATGGTTTTACAGTAAAGGTTGTGCGTGAACTCGGGCAGTCCAAACAAATTAATGTTGACGTCGGCATATTTGTTTCGTCTTGTGGCCTGCGCCCAGGAGCCAAAATATATGAACCTGTATCCGCGCTGCTTGAGGAAATGCCACACCTGGGGGTCTTGCAGCATGAGCTGCAGCGGCAGGAAGTCATCGCAATTTTCGCCAAGCACCTCGGTCAGGTAGTTGACCTGGGTCATGTTCAGAGAACTTGATAGGGAATGTTTGGTCCTTGGGTAATTGGCCCGGCTTTCCTGCGCCACGTAGAACCCTTTTGCCTCGAGATACCGTATGAACTCGGTATTGTCGTAGCCGTAGATGTTCTTGAATGTGCTTGCGTCGGCGTATCGATCCAGAATGATGTAGTAGATGTCCCGGAGGGGCTTCGGTTGTTCGTTATCCGCGGCGGGCAGGTCCACAGTTTGTGTAAGTTCGGCGTGCGCACGGTCCAGCCCGACCCGCAGACTGTAAGCGCCGATACCGAGAACACTCATCCCCACCAGGCAGCCCGCCACGATATTGAGCAGGAACGTGAGCTTTCCCAGAGGCTTCTTGTTCACCACAGTGAAGCCTGCGCCCAAAAGAAACAAAACGCCCCACAGCGGCAGCAGTAGCCTGTGCTGACCCGGCGACAAGCCCCATATCACCGGGAACAGCCTGTTTATGAGATCATAGAAGTGACCGTAGGAAAAGAACAGCAAAAGGAACAAAGACACAATCACTGCCGCCTTCTGCTTGCTCCTGAGCATAGCCACGAGCAACAACCAGAACAGCAGTGTGAACAACAAGCTGACACCCGCCGGCAGGAACGCTTCGGTTATCGGTGTGCGGTTTATGTTGCCGGACAAAAGGGACAGAACGGGAAAAATGGCGAAGAAAAATGGATGCAGTATCCAGACCCGGCGGCGCCTCACTGCGGTTTTTTCTCCATCAGATACAGTGTTCTCTGCGAGCCCTCGATCTTCGCTGCTTGCCTTATCTCGAACCATCTTTCGAACTCCCTTTCAAAGCCTTCGCTGGTGTAACCTGGAAACACGTCCTCCCTGGTGGCCAGAAGCTTCTGCACCTTCGAATCGCTCTTGGGAATAAACTCGATAATGAGCGAGTTGCACATCCGCTGGAAGCACTCCGCAACGTGCCCCAGCGGCACGTTGTTGGAAATCGCCAAGTGGTGAATCAGAGCCAGTGCCAGGACCGTGTCTGTCGGACCGCGCTCCCAAAGTGACGTCCTTTCGCTGTTCGCCCAGCCGATGCTGGGGCTTGGGTTCGTGAGATCAAGCACCAGCGGAAGAATGGTCGTTTCCCTTTGTTGCTTGCACTGAAGATAATTTATTTCCACTGCTGCCGGATCAATGTCGAAGGAAACCGTTGGCACTCCCCTTTTGCTGGCAAGCCTGCTGAACTCACCTGTGTTTGCCCCCACGTCCCAGACATTGGCCGGGTTGGCCTGGTCCAGGAACCTGCTGACGAGCTTCTTCTTCTCCTCAAACGCGCTCTCACGATAATTAGTATTATTATAGTATTCTGCCCACTCCGTTCCGGTGGGTCTCCACTTCAGTTTCTTGACCGCCGACTCCAAGCTGTCAATAATCCCCTGAAACCCGAGCCGGCCCATCTTGCGGGTGCGAAAATCTACCGCGCTGTCAGCAAACCGTTTCTGACTTCTCGCCAACAGATGAATGTGGGACAGGAGCGAAAACCGCAACCACGTCCGGAACGGGAGCAGTGAACTGGCCAGATCGGCGGGGATGCCGTCAATATAAATTCGGAACAACTGGCTCAGCCGAATGTCAGTGTAGCTCATCAGGGCGAGTGGCGCCAGAAAATGCTGGCAGAACTGCTTGTAGGGCACCCACAGCTGCCCCTGGCGGTATTTCTCGAAGGAGAGAGTGTCGATAAGAACGGGTTTCCCGCCCAGGAATTGTATGTTGTAGGCGCTGCTGTCCTTCAACGTCATCCCGAAATCGAAAGCAGTTTTCTGGACCGCGAGCGTCGCCAGCGCCGCATCCTTCAACTGGCTGAAGCACCATTCATACGGATACGACACGAACGGGACACGCCGAGGCTTGATTACCTTGTAGGCTTCGTCCGTGACCGCGTGTTCGCTGCCCACTTCCTCGTGGGGCAGCAGCAGACCGGAATCGACGAGGGCCTCATAAAGCCCCGACTCCATCAGCTGGTCGTAGTGCTGACCGTATACCCTGTTTACCTGGCGGTATATCTCCCCATTCTCAGTGAAGACAAAGCCGCTTGGGTCTCGAAAAGAACTGGCGAGGTTCGCGCTACTGTTCTTCTTTCTCACCGGCGTGCCTCTTCGAGAACAGGTGAGAAAAGAATGGGACGATTCTCCTCCAGAATATCTTAATCCCAAACGCCACCCCCACCAGACCCCCCAGCAAAAGCTGCAGCAGGAAAGCCCCCGTCCCCGGGTCAAGATAAGCGTAGGCTTCACGACAGAAAATCAAGAGCCACACCGACATCAACACGAAGCAGTCTATCCGTGCCCTGGCATGCGTAGTCATTACACCTTCCCCGTGATGGTGTCGGCGTGAAGCAAACAATCCGGGTGAAATTATGGGGGTTTTACCCTGCTAATCAAGCCTGAAGCGCGAAGAGGTATTTGCGATGTGCGGTTTTCGGCGGCGGGCCCGCGGCAGCTGGTGCTCGCGGTTGTCGTGATGGTGAGCGCTGGTGGTGTTTTTCGGAAGCTGGAGACGGGGATGGGCGTGTCGTGCCTGCCTCGGGGAATACGCAGAAAGTCTGCCCCAGCTGTGCTTCGCCGTCGAGCGCCCAGCCCCGACCAAGATCAAAGAAATCACCGCCAGATGTTCCCGGAATAGCTCGCGCTCAGTCCATCACGAGAGCGAACTTGAGACCGTCGGCTATCTGGTCCATTTTCTCGGCCGAGAGCCTCGTGATACGTTTCCCTCGACGGAGATTCGTCTGTTGAACAGTCTGAACATTGTGCAACTTGACAGCGCAGATCTTATCCATCTCATCGCCCGGATTGAGAACGACCTCGGTCGGTACCCCCGAACTGTCGAGGTGACTGGGCCGAGCGTAACGCTATTGAGATGAGGGAGAGAGCTGTTCCGGGTGGGCACGACGACGGGGCGGCGTTTATCGGGTTCTTTGAACTTGTATTCGCAGACCCACCGGCCCCGCCTCATTCATGTTCCGAGACTTGCTCGGACTGCCAGATTTCCACTTCCTCGGCTGACATGGGGTTCCGCGAGAAACCGGCTCGCCCCTTTTCCTCAGCAGCGCTCAGGCCCCGCGCGCCGAGTTCCCGGTGTTGAGCGGGCCAAATCTCCATGCCCGCAGACAGGCGCGGAACGTCCGCCGTCTGTTGCTCGGATACCTCGGACAACAACGACTTGTTGTAGTGGCAAGTCCACCCTTTACCCGGCAAGACCGAATCCCTCGGCCCTGCCGGATGGGCCTTCTTGCGCTGCTCACTGGTCACGTTCTGTCGGACCGTCACATCAGGCATTTTTCTTTCCTGTTTCCTCGGAGGTCTGCGTCACTAACAACTTCCGACGTTGCACAAACTCGTCGTCAAGGTAGAAAGCTATCTCAACGGTCCCCGGCTTGGGAAATACAAGGCCCCGGAAACAAAAGCTCAATTCCGCAACATCAAGGGGGCCCTTGGCAACGACAGGCCCCTCCGCCCGCAATAGTTGCTTCTCCTCACGTTCCAGGTAGTTGAGTTGTAGTTTTGCCTTGTGCTTCCCCTCCCTCAAGTTCGTGACCGCCAGGTACAGGCTCATCGAATCGTGACGGACGGGGAAGTTCGATGCAGAGATCCGGTTGAATGTGCCCGCAATGTGCACCTTGCGGCTGCCCTCCTCGCGGAAAATGTTGTCCGCCACCACCATTGCCAGACAGACGCATGACTCAGGCATAGGTCAACCGTTCTCGCGTTTATACGGCAGATAAGTATAGCGCACTTTGCACAATATTAGGTTGGCGCACCCCTGGCGAATTGTCAAGAGCAAACTGTCCGTTCCCCTGCAAAGCAGCCTCAGCCTTCCTCGAAATACGCTCCGGCGATGACGTCGAGCGAGTAGCCGGCGATTGCGTAGTCGGCGTCGGTGATGACCCGCAGCCCCAGGACGTCCTGGTCGGCCAAATCAATTCCGGGCGAGGTGGTGTCGTGGTCAATGTTTGTGCTGGCGGTTAGAACGGCGGACGGGCTGCCGGGGTCGGTGCGGTCTTCGGGGCAGGCGGCTCCGCCGGTTTTTGTCTTCTTGCTCGGCTTGACGGTGACGGTCCCGGCGGTGAGGCTGCCGGGGGTGTAGGCGGTGACCCGTGTGAGTTTTCCCGCCGACACGGGATACCAGTCGAGAGAGACATAGCCGCCGCGTGCGTGCATGTCGTAGGTCTTGCTGGCGTCAACATTGTTGAGTTGGTAGTGGAACCAGTGCCATTGGCCGCGGGTTTGTGCCGAGATTTTGAAGCCGGTGTGTTCGTCGTCGGCCTGTCGGGCGATGCTGATGCCGTCGCCGGCCTCCAGTTCCACGTGCCCGGCGATGCGGGCGTCCTCGCTGTCCTGGTGCCGCCGCAAGCTGTAAACGCCGCGCGAGTTCACGTCGGCGCCTGCCTCGCCGTCGTTGCCGGCGCGGGGTGTGGAGCCGTGTGTGGACCCTTGCAGCGCTCTGTATCGCTGTGCGCGGCGGGCCTGGGTCTCAAGTTCTCGCAGCCGCGAGGCGAGGGCTGGGGTAATTTCTCCGAACTCCGAGGGGTCAGTTGAAAGGACAATCTCGGTGTGCTGCCGCGCCAGGTCACAGCTTACGGACAGCATCATCGCACCGAGCGATTCGAACCCGGTCTCGACCGGCTCGCCGTCGTCGTCCTGGCCGGTGAAATTGAGCCGGTGGCCCAGACCGGTCAGCGACCAGTCGAGCTTTGCCAGCCGCACCGTGCCGGCATACACGATGTCCTCGTAGGCCGTCAAGAGTTGGGCGGCGGCGTTTTCGTAGGCCGAAGTCTGGTCCGGCAGGACGAAGTGTTCGTCGTAGAACCGCCGGACCACCTCGACGGGGTTCTGTGGCTCCGTATAGGCCGTGCCCTGGTATCCGGCGGCTGGTGACCTGGCCGAGAGCGGGTCGTCGAGGTAGGAATATATCAGGCAGATGTCGTCGGCGCAGTCGGCGGCGCCTTCCTTATATTCGTCGCCTACGGTGGCGGGCTGGGCAAGGAGGATAACGCCGTCCCGAAAATCGAACATCGCCGGCACCCGTGCCCACTCTCCGCCGGTGGTTTTGCGATAGACCTGCGGGCAGCGCGCCGCTGAGTAGGCGCCCAGCGCGTCCGGCTCCACCAAGCTGCGGGCGATGTGGCGCTTGCCGGAGTCCGCAATCTGGAACCGGCGGAAGACCCGGCCGTATGTATCGGCGTTGTCCGGGTCAAAGCACTTCGCCCAGGTCCAGCCGGCCTCGTGGCCCGGGTTCCAAAACTTGTCCAACCCGCCGCCGGAGAGGGTGGCGGTTTCGTTGATCGGTCTCATCGGGCCGCAGATTTCGACTGCGGTCGCGCGATTCTGGGTGGAGGGTCTGAGCACTGCGGACAGGGGCTTGTCGGGCGAGTTGTAGGTGAGCGTCTTTGCGGGCAGCTCAGCGACCCTTCTGAAGTGGAACGTCCTGGTGTCCGGCTCGGCGATGAGTCGATGGCCGTGCTGCAGGTCCATCAATTCGCAAAGTGCGGCGTCGAAATGCTCCGACTCGAAGACCAGTTTCGGCGGCACTACGTCGAGTTCGTCCAACTCGTCGGACACATATCCGGTAGCCGGAGCATCGTCGATCACTCCGGCGGCCCGGAGTTCATCTGCGTGGTGGTCGAACAGCCATGCGACAATCTCGCCGACCGTCTTACCGGACTTGGCGGGGTCGTAATCCTCGTCGTCCGCCGGAGCATTGAACACAAGGCGGGGATACCCGTGGGCGGGGTCGTGCAGCCAAACATCCTTGGTCAGTTCGCGCAGGCCCATGCACACATAGACCACTCGCTCGGCGTTGGGGACGCCTTCCAGTTCGACGCGCTTGATGCGACCTCGGAAACGCACCGCGCCCGCGGCCGCAAACGTGACGGTGTCCTCGACCGAATAACTGGCTTGGCAGTGCAGGGTGCTTTCGACGAAGCCGAAAGTGTGCGGGCCTGCCCACGACACCTCCACCGAGCGCAGGGATATCTTGTTCTCGGCCAGGTCCTGCTCGACGCCGTTTATGCAGAGGGTATAGGCCATTTTCTCGCCTCCCACAGGCAGAAGGGTGGACGGTGGTCAGGACGGGTCGGAAGCGGAGGTGAAGTCCAGCACCAGGTTGGCGTCGAATCCGGCGCGACGGCGGTCCTCGGGCAGCGACGGCCGGATGGCGTCGCGCCGGGCGTCAGGCCAGGTGATCCGCGCGACCGAGCCGGTCTTCCCCACCAGGTCCGCCTTTGTTCCGCTCAGCGACGCGCGCAGCGAGCCGACGTATTGCATCAGTTTCCAGTCCGCGTTGCGCACGACCACCACGACGGCGCGGATTCTGTATATCCAGTTGCGGGAGGCGTCCTCGAGTTCGGCGAACGTTGACCACAGCATCGGCTCTGTGTTCCTGCCCAGCGACTCGACCTGCGGGACCAGCAGCCGGCCGCGGTCACCAATCTGCACACCATCAAATTCTATGACATCACTCATAGCGTTCCGGTCTCCACCCGCAGCAGTTGTGGGCTGCGTTTGATTTGTCAGAACAGGTCCGAGGCGGCGTCGGCGGCACGGGGCACCGTGGCACCGCGATTTTTTCGCGGGCAGATGATGCTTCCATCCACTTGGCGCAGGTGCAGCCGCTCCGGCCAGCCGTGCAGCACCTTGTCGATGAGTTCGCGTGCGGAGCGGAGCAAGCGGCGTGCGGCGGATTCGTAATCTTCTCCCGGCAGTCCGAGTCGGAGGTCTTTGAACTCGATTGTCTTGGCGGAGGCGAGCATCTGCCAGAGCATGCTGACTAAGGGCGGCGGGGAGACCTTCCAGCCGGCGATGTCATAGCGTGAGCCGAAGATGTGTTCGATCATTGTGTCGGCGTCATTCATCGCCACGTCGAGGTCGGCCTGAGTTATGCCCTCCTGGGCGGTTGCCGCCAGCGGCGGCAATCCCTTCAGGTACCCCACGCCGACATGGATGTCGGTGCCGTAGTGCTCGAGGGCGGCAGTTTCCTGGACGTAGAAATCCTGAGTGGCGGTTTGTTCGCCCTCACCCTCGACCCAGGTGTAGTACCACCGGTCGAGGTATCTACCGGCGGGGTCAAGTTGGGAGCCAGACGCGGTGACGTAGTACTCTCCGCTGCCGTCCTCGTGGTCGATTGAATCAATTGTCTGGAGGACGGTTTCGGTGTCGGTGCCGATGAGTTCTACCTGCCTGACCTGGTATGGGTCGGTCGGCGCCCCGTCCCAGCGGAAGAGGATTCCGAGATGGACGTCGGAGCCGTTTTCTGCTCTGCCGCGCGGAAGTGCCATTCTCATATCTCCTGTGTCTGGCGTTGAGCGGGAATGTTTGCGACTGCTTCGCGGATTTTTTCCAATGTATCGGACGAGCCTGACCAGCCGCCGCCCTTGATGTCGCTCAGTGTGGATTCCTGGGCGCGCGAGGAGACGGTTGCATCGAGGTTCGACAGGTCGGGCTCGCCGTGACTGCTCCGTGACGAAATGTCTGCGTCGAGATGTTCCACGCCAGCTTTGCCTACGCCCAGAATGGCGGGCAGGTGCTTCTGGTCAACGCTGGTATCGGTGGTCTTCGCCACGGCTATCCGGAACCCTTCGGCAGCTGGGGTCTGCTTGTAGTAGTAGAACCCGTCAGCCAGCTCCGTCATTGCCTGGGCACTCACTTCGGGCGTGCCGGCGTCGTCTTTGTAAATGGTGATAGTGGGCGACAGCCCAGTTTTGCCCTCGCCGCCCGCGGTGAAGTGGGCATACCAGATTACCTCGACGTTTGCCTGTTCGAGCATTGTGTTACCTCGCTAGTGCGAAAGAGGGCTGGCAGCGTGCCGCCAGGTTACTGATTAGGCCAGCAGGTTTTCCCATCTTCCGGTGCGGCTGAGGGCCCGCCGCTTCGTGAAACGTATTGTGCATCTTGGCGTGCCAGCTTCTGTCCGGCGCCAGTCCAGCACTAATCCAGAACTTGTTCGTTGCCATCAGCTATCCCACTCAAGGTCGATTTCGGAGTCAGCCTTCTCGCCGCTGATTTCCGCAGTCGGCTTCAGGTTGTAATCCTGGTTAGCCTGGTCAACGTAGCCGTCGTCCGCCGGGCTGGTATTGTTATTGTCGCCCCAGATGCCGAAGCCGCTGTAAGGGGTAGTATTCCCATAGAGCACGTTGTAGTCGGCCAGGGCCAAGTCACGAGTAGTCTCTATATTTACACCAGTTGCGTTGTTCGTTATACGGCAGCCAAGAACAAGATGGGGGTCAATACCACCAGACCTAATACATATCCCGTCCCCAGTATTGCCATCCACCACGCAGTTGAAGGCGGCAGTTCCCGTCGTGAGCTCGAAGCCGTTGTCGCTGTTGTTGTAGGACAAACAACCATAAGCGAAATTGCCCGTCATGCCAAAGAAGCCGTCACCACCATTCCCGTAGGCCTCACAGAAACTGAAAAGCATCAAGATTGGTGCATAAAAACCAGTGGAGGCGTTGTTACGTGCAATACAATGGTCAAAAACCTGGCTGCCCCCACCGCGGAAACCATACGCTCCGGCCGCTTCTGAGATGCAGTAGCGAAAGACAGCGTGACTGGCCAGGCCGCCTGAGTTCCAATTATTGCTGGCAGCATTCTTCAGCGTCAGGTTCTCGTAGAGGCAATACGCATTAGCGTCGTTAGCAGCGACGCAATATGTTGCTTCGCTGTGGGCGTCCAAGGTTGCTTGGTAAGAACTGCCACGTCCGGTGCTCCAGTCGCTGGCAACGCCTGTAAACTCGATACGATTGGCCGGGGTGCCAGTGTTCGTGTCCTGCACAACGCCAGGCTTCGCAGGTGTTCCGTTCACGTCAGCGCTGACGCCGGAGCCGTTGTCAAAACTATCATTGTTTGCAGGACTGCCAGACACGACTTCGACGGTCATCTCGGTCGAGCCGTTATCCTCGTAGACCGTCGCAGACCAGGCGCTGGAGCCGCTCTCGGTAACAGTATCCCCCGCGGAAAATGTCCCGCCAGCCAAGTTGTCGTAGGTGATGACCTGAAGTTTCCGCAGGTCGGCCTCGCCCTTGATATAGACCGTATCCCCGGCAGCGGCGGTGTCGAGCGCTCTCTGGAGACCAACGGCTCCGCCCCATTCATTGCCAGTGTGGTCCAGGCCCGTGTCTGAATGGTCGTAAGCTTTGGCAAGATCAACGTAGTATGTCGCCATTTCAAGAGGTCTCCAGCTCGGCTATTTCGGCTCGAAGCGCCGCCAATCTCTGTTCTTTCAACTCCGCTTCTGTTGGTTCTGGCGGCAACTCGTGCTGAGCGGTGTTGCAGTCCTCGACCGTCCAAGCGTCGTCAACGGCTACATTCACCAGGTTGCAGTGGCGGAAAGTGATGTCCTTGCCTGCAAAGTTCTCAAGCACCGTCCCGGGCTGCTGCTGGCTAAAGTTACAGCGCTCGAAGACGGCGGCATCGACGTTCGGAATGGCTGGCGGCTGGCGCGAAAAGTTTCTGTTTCTCATCGGCGATTTTCCCCGCCGCCCCGTCCGTCTCCGCGCCCTCTTCCGGGGCCGCCTGAGGGACATGGCTCTGTATTGCGGTTCGCGCGTCCGCCGCCTGGCTGTCCTCTGCCTCGGCCAGCACCACGTTTCGCGCCATATCTAACTGCCATGTTTAGCCCTCCTAGCGCGCCTGCTCAACTTCGCATACCAGAGACCACCAACTATCAGAGCTAGCGAACCCTCACTGATGAGCAGATAGCCGACGGGCGCACCGTATGCGTGTTCGATACGGATGCCTGCGGCGACGAGCACACATCCAGCGACCTCAATCCAAGTCGGCAGCCAAGACGGCCGGAGATACCTGCCGTGCTCGTCGCGCAGCCTCAGTAGCAGCTTCATTTTGCTTTCGCCAATCCCAACTTGACCAGCCATCCGTGCAGGAAGCCCTCGGTTCCCGCAGCCTCAGCCACGGCCTGTACCGAGCGCTTGACCTGCTTGGCCTGTTCGGTTCCCATTACTTCCTCACAGGCTTCGACACCCTGGATAATGGCTTCGCCAGTACGCTCGACCTGTCGGGCAGCCTGCTTGATTTTCTTATGGTGCTTCCAGCCGAACAGGCCCGCAACGGCCGCGAGGATGTTGAGCGCCCCGCTGATGACTGCAACAATTTCGCCTCCGCTCATCGTGTTTCTCCTTGTGCTATGCGGCCGCTCTCGCGGTGCGCTCGTCGTCCACCACCAGTCGTTCGACCCGGCCCGCCTTTGGTCCGCCAGAGGCGGAACGGGCCGCGCCTCGCGCAAGCCGGTCGAGCGCACGTAATAGCGCGTCCGCGCTCCTGAACTTGTCGGAGTAGTCCACCGCGGCCTTCGAATAGTTCTCGTAGTCACGTTCCAGCTCCGCAGCGGCCGCTGGCCGGCGCTCCGGCCGCAGCAGCGCCTCGGTCCCTGCCAGCACCCGCTCCACGGTTATTGCCCCCATTCCTTCAGGATGAATTCCTTCAGGGTGACGGACCCAGCGGTGTGTGGCGCGGTAGTGCTTCAGAACTATGCCGGGGTCTGTGGGGCCGAACAGTGCCAGGCAGGGCGTCCCGACCGCTGCGGCGAGGTGCATGGGGCCGCTGTCCGGGCCAGCCAGGACGTTCGACGCGGCGACGAGCGCCGCGACGTGTCGCAGGCTCAGCCCGACCGCGTCCGCCGCCCCCGGTACTCCGAGCCGCAGCGATTTCTCCAGACTGATAACACCCACGCCCCGCTCGATCAGATGCCGCGCGAGTTCGCGAAAACAGCGAAGAGGCCAATCCTTTTCCGCACGAGCCGACTTGAGATGCAGGCAGACAAGAGGATGCTGGCCGGGCGCCAATCTGTGCGCCTCCAGCCACACGCGGCACCATTCGCGGTCCGCGTCCGGGACACGGTAACTCAGCACCGGCGCAGAGCCGCCTGCACCGGCGGCACTGACCCCGCAGACGTCGGCGAAGTAATCTATCCGGTTCTGCTCCACCCGGCCCGGCGCCCCGTCAGGCCCCGAGAGGTCGAACGTGAGGTCGTAACGGGCTTCCAGAATCCGGCGCCAGCGGGGGCGAAACTTGCGATAGCCGCACCCGATTACGCGCACCCTGCGGCGGCGGTTTCCGGCGGCGCCGAACCGCGTGCGAATCAGACCCGCGTATTCGGCCGGCAGGGCCATGTCCACCTCCGCCTGTGGATACCTGGCGGCGAGGGCGTCCACGGCCGGCAGCATGCAGACCACGTCGCCCAACCCGCCGTTTCGTCTGTGCACCAGGACCCGCATTGGTGAACCTCCGACCGAAACACGAACAAGGGGATCGGAATGAACTCCTTTACTTTCGTCATGGGGTGACATCCGCATACACCACCGCGTCGGGCAGGACCAGCACGGGGAGGAAGTTTTTGCCCACGTACAGGTTCACGCCCGGTGGGTTGGTCTGGACGACGACGTAACTGAACGTGCCATAGACCTTCACCAGGTCGTTGGCGCCGTTGACTTGGGGGATCATCTGGCTGCCCAGTTGCAGCCGTCCGAAGACATTTTCCCGCGGCAGGATGAGGACCTTGTCGTCGGGGATGAACCGCTGGAAGTCGCCGTTTACGTCGATGTAACCGCCGTTATACACGTGCCAGTCGAGTCCCATAAAATGGGTGATGTGGCCGGACTCTGCGACCTGCTCGCGGACCGTCCCCTGGCCCAACAGGTTCTGCACCTTGGTGTTCTTGATAACGTAGGCCATGGTGTTGCGGTTGACGTAGGCGTCTGCCGCGGCATAGCCGCTGTCCTCCTCGACCAGTCCGGCCCACGCGGCCACGTCGTCGGGGATGTCGGTTGACGAGGTCGCCCAACTGGACGCGGCGGTCGGCTTGTGCGAGGAGTCGATCTCGTAGTCGATGCTGCGGCTTACCCCGCCGATGGTGCAGGTGAGCGTTCCGCTGAGCGCCTGGGAGACGGCCCACTCGACGGTGTATGCGATGCGGGCCTCCAGGTCGGCCTGTTCACGGGTGATGACGGCGCGGGCGTTGTTCTGCTCGGCGGTGCCCGGCTCACGCAGCCAGCCGAGCGCGCCCTCGTCGAGCGCCTTCTCCAGGTTCATCAGCAGGCAGGTGGCGGACTTCGTGTCGATGCTCATGATGTCCAGTTTCGACGCGGCCTGGTTAGGCACGCGGAACCCGGCCTTCTGCCGCGACGGCTTGAGCACGTCCCAGCGCGCCCGGATGCCGTCGATGACTTCGTCAGGGAACCTCGAAGTAAGCAGCAGGTTCGGGTGCTGAAATTCGCCGACCGTTTTTGTCATTACCTGATAGTTCAGGACGTCGAGTTCGCCAAAGCTAGGCATGTTCTTTCTCCTTTCAGTTCATTTCGGATCGCGTCGGGCGTTTCCCGCTTAGAGGTCTTCGTCAAACGCGCACTGGGTGAGGTCGGCCTTGGCGCCGGCGTCGAGGCCGATAAGGACCGAGGCCACAAAGTCGCCCCGGAACGCACCAACCCCTTCGGTGTCCACGGCCGTTCCGCTCTCGTCGAGCAGGTCCACCTCGTCGTAGAGAAACAACCGTTCGGGGCTTGTGCCGTCCGAAGCCCAATCGGCGTATTACTTATA
>JAUWIN010000121.1 GCA_030605345.1 Candidatus Brocadiia bacterium | reverse complement strand
TTGGATGCTCCAGCTGTGCGGCCGCAAAGGCAAGCGTTCCCAGGATGGTCCGTTTCTCGCGCTGCGAGAACACCCCGCTCTTCACGTTCGCATCGTACACCAGGGTGGTGTCTTTGATGATTGGGGCGACGCGGGCCGGGGCGGCCTGGTGGCTGCAGAACCCGGCAAGTGTCCGCGCGTTCGGCGAGCCGACGAAGGCACGGCGCAAGGTCGCTATGCCGGACAAAATGTGCGCTCGGACGGCCGACGTATAGGCGCGGGACCCGGTAAAGAGATCCAGGAGCACCGTGGGCAGTTTTTTCCCGTCCGCCGTGAGTTCTTCTCGGAGGCTGTGGAAGTTTCGGAAGTTAAACAGCAGCCGGGGCCGTTCTCGTAACCTGGCGCGTTCCAAGTTCAAGTTCATCAACCGTTCTATGCTGACCTGGGACAACCGGATATGAAGTTTGTTCAGATAATGGCTTTTGTTCTTGGCTGGCTTCGGCGAAACCAGGGTGGCCGGGTCCCAGTTCCAGGTTTTGTCGAACACCACGAAAGCGAACTTCCTGCTGCCCTCGCGGTGAGGGAATTCGAAGTAAAGGTCGGGTTCGTTGGTTGCGATGAGGCGTACCTCGTCCTGGTCGTTGGTCTTGACCAGCCAGGATCCGTCGGTCCAGTTATCGCGGCCCTTGAAAGACCAGTTGCTTCCGTTGACCTGAACGAGTCCGAACGCGTCCTTACGGTTACCGGAGCTGAGCACGCCGTACCAGTTGTGTGACTTTCGCAGCTCCGGTGGGTTCCAGGCGCGGAACACCGCTAGGGTGGTAGATTGTTTCTCGAACGCGGCGGGCAGGTTTGCAAAGGCGGCGACGCCGTCTGAGGCTAGGAGGCCGATGTCAGGCCGCAAGTTCGCATGCACCGAAAACCGAAATCTCAGGTCGATATCACCTGTCATCTCCTCACGGATGGTGAAGTAGTCATTTCCCTCATATAGGCGCACGAAGACCCGGTATTTGCCCCCTGGCTTGGTCTCCTCATCACCCTCGTCTTTTTCGTCGGCAAAGCTATAGGTTATCTCAAACTCCCTGAAGGCGGGCCCTTCCTCGACCTGTTCACACTTCAATGACTCGACCGGTCTTTCAGAAACAAGGCTGCCATTGCCAAACCACACACCGTCCGGCCCGCGCACGGCGAGTATTGGCGCCGGGCATTGCTCGGCAGGGAGCGGCCCCCGAATGCTCGGGGGCGGGAGGCGCACGGCAATGAGAGAGTTTGAAAGCATCTGTTCTCCGGTCTTCTCGCTGGTTTCGACTTTGAGGTCGGTACCGTATTCTGGCGGCTGAAACCCTATCCGCCAGTCGGTGCAAAGGACGTGCATCTTTTTCTCGAACGGTGCCAGCGACGCCGGGAAGGTCAGCGTACATGAGGTCAGAAAATCCGCCCGGCCGTATTTTATGTTTGTGAGTTGGAACGGAAGCTCTCTGCCGGTTGAACCATCCAGCACCCTGAGGGACGGGCGGCGGCATGTGCCTGCATCGAAACGGGCCTGAAATGAAATATACTGCTGCGGCCAGTCCACACCCAGGACTTCTTCAAGGATGATGGGCTTGTAATACTCCCGGTCGCGATTGTCCACGAACTGCAGGTCAGCCATTTTGCGCTCGTCCCCTTCGGGGTGTTCAAGCAGCAACCGCCTCTCCACAGTGACCGGCACCGTATTCGGCGGATAGGGAACGTCGAGGTCCTTTGCGAGTAGAATTGTCTGCTGGGGCGGCGCGCCGCCTTGGTAGGCGAACAGATAGCGGTACGTGCCCGCAGGGATGCCGCGGAAGACGAAATGCCCGCCTCGCCCTGTGGTCGCAAAATACTCGCCCGGCTCAACCAGCGAGAGTTTCGCCCCTACCACAGGCAGTCCGGTGTCCGGGCTTATCAGTGTCCCGGCAAAGGACGTCTCTGAACGATCGGCTGCTTGCACGAGCGTCGGTGCCGACAGGACTAGGCCCATAACAATGGACATCACGGAAAGCGAGCGCTTCTGCATGATGTTCTCCAAGCTTAGACCGATTCGAATACCCTATATTTTCGGGCGGTCTCAGACCCGCGTTCACTCCTAAATATCATAGTTGTGTTATGTCACCCTGTATAATTTGTTCCGAGCGATATAGTTCGCAACAGCATCCGGGACAAGGCCCGCTATGGAACGGCCCGAACCCACGCGCCTCCGGACCTCCGTGGCAGATACAGCGCTGGATGTGCTCCGAATCGCTGCTCTCTTGACCGCTGCGACCCGCTCAGCGGGCAGGTGGTGCGGGAGGGCGTCCAACGAGTCCAGCGGCCAGCCGGGCCGCGCGGCAACCACAAGCGTGCAAAGATTGCTCAGTTCGCGCACATCTCGCCACGCTGGCAGGTCGGAGACACTGTCGGACCCCACGATGAAAAAAATCTCCGTCGCCTGGCCGAGTTGTTGCCCAAGTTCCCTGACCGTGTCGATGGTGAACGATTTTCCGGGCCTTTTGAGTTCGCAGTCGGATACGGAGAACGCCGGCGTCCCGCCGATAGCGAGCCCGATCATTGCCAGCCGGTGCTCTGCCGAGGCTTTCGGCCTGGCGTCCTTGTGAGGCTGGCGGCGTGCCGGCACAAAAATAATCTCACCGAGGCAGTGCGTTCTCAAGGCCGCGCTGGCGACTTCCAGGTGCCCATTGTGGATCGGGTCAAACGTGCCCCCGAAAATGCCCACCCTGCCGAGCTGACTCCGAAACTCTGTGCCCACGATTCATGCCCTTGGGCTCGTGTCCGCTGTGCCGACGGTTTGTCAGCGGCCGTAAGTTGCTGCGGGTCCCAGTTGCTCTTCTATCCGGAGGAGTTGGTTGTATTTGCAGATACGCTCTGTGCGGCAGGCGGAGCCTGTCTTGATCTGTCCGGCGTTGGTAGCGACTGCGATGTCAGCGATGGTGGTGTCCTCAGTTTCGCCTGAGCGATGACTAATGACGGCGGTGTAACTCGCCTTATGTGCCATTTCAATCGCGTCGAGCGTCTCGGTCAGTGTACCGATCTGGTTGAGTTTGATGAGGATGGAGTTCGCAACGCCGGACTGGATGCCTTTCTTGAGTCGCTCGGTGTTTGTAACGAAGAGGTCGTCGCCGACGATCTGGACTTTGTCGCCGAGTTTTTCGGTGAGAAGTTTCCAGCCGTCCCAATCGTCCTCGGCCAGGCCGTCCTCAATTGAACGGATTGGATACCGGCTACAGAGGTCGGCGTAGTAGTCAACCATTTCGGCGGAACTGAACTGTTTCTTCTCGGCGGCGAACACATATTTACCTTCGGCCTTGATGCCGTAGCCCTTCGAATCGTGTCCGTAAAACTCGCTGGAGGCCGGGTCGAGGCAGACGAAGACGTCCTTACCCGGCTCGTATCCTGCACTCTGGATGGCATCGACGATGAACCTAATTGCTTCCTCGTTGCCTATGTCAGGTGCGAAGCCGCCCTCGTCGCCCACCGCAGTGGCCAACTTTCGATTTTTGAGCGCGGTTTTGAGCGCATGGAACGTCTCCACCCCCATCCGCAGGCCCTCACGGAAGTTGGGAGCGCCGTCCGGCGAGACCATGAACTCCTGTAGGTCGATGTTGTTGCCAGCGTGCCGGCCGCCGTTCAGGATGTTCATCATCGGCACGGGCAGCACGTGTGCGCTGGTCCCGCCGACATAACGATAAAGGGGCATGCCGAACGCATCGGCTGCGGCCTTGGCTGCGGCCAGCGAGACGGCGAGGATTGCGTTTGCGCCCAGTTTGGCCTTGTTCGGCGAGCCATCCAGTTCGATCATCATCCTGTCGAGCCCCGTCTGGTCCGCCGCATCGAACCCCAGCACCTCCGGCGCGATCACCTGGTTGACGTTCGCCACTGCGTCGGTGACGCCCTTGCCGAGGTAGCGCGAGTTGTCACCGTCGCGGAGTTCAACTGCCTCGTGCTCGCCCGTGGAGGCGCCGGAGGGGACGGCCGCGCGGCCCAGCGCCCCACACTCTAACTCCAAATCGACCTCCAGCGTCGGGTTGCCGCGCGAGTCGAGAATCTCGCGTGCAACAACCCCCGTAATCGTGGTCATCGTAGACCTCCAATGAAACCAGTCAGCGTTTACTCTCATCAACTCAGCGGCGGCATTATAGTCCACAGGGGCGCGTGGAGCAAGTGCGAGGATGACCGGATTGGTATTTGGGCGGTGCACGGGAAGGCGGACTTCACCGTTCGGCAATCTGACCGAAGCTAAAAACTTGGACGCCTGCCCGGTCGTGTGTATAATGAACGCGGTTACGTGACGCGGATGTGGGCTGTTCCTTTGGGTCTTTGCGTGTTCCTCGTGAGGCGGAATGGCTGAGACTGGCGAACAGACGGGGGCGGTTGTTGCGGAGCCGCGGGCGGGCGGGATGCGCACGGCGATAA
>JAUWIN010000049.1 GCA_030605345.1 Candidatus Brocadiia bacterium | reverse complement strand
GTGCGAGAGGCGAAAGGTCGGCGAGCGGGTCACCAGTGAGACCACCAAAAGCCTGTGCGGCGAGTGCAGGTTCTGTAAGGAAGGCCGGAGCAACATTTGCATCCGCCGCACGGGCATGTCTTCCAGCGGCGACGGATGCTTTGCAAAATATGTAACCATCCTCGAATCCAGTACCCACGTCCTGCCAGAGCGCATCAGTTTCGAGGCGGGAGCGCTGACGGAGCCGCTGGCATGCGCTACGCACGCCGTCACGGAGCAGGCGGAGGTGAAGGAGGGCGAGTTCGTGGTAGTCGTCGGGCCGGGGTCACTGGGGCTGTTGGTGGCGCGGTGTGCGGTTGTGCTCGGGGCGAGGGTTGTGGTGGCCGGAACGAAGGCCGACGCCGAACGCCTCGACCTGGCGCGGAAGTTTGGCGCCGAGAGAACAGCGGATGCGAAGGCCGAAGACCTGCCGCAGATTGTCAGTCGGATGACCGACGGATACGGTGCGGACGTGGTTTTCGAGTGTTCCGGTGCCCCCGCCGCAGTGCCGAGCGCCATGGCCTGCGTGCGAAAGCGGGGCCGATACATTCAGGCGGGCATATTTCACACAGACGTCACGCTCGATTTTGACGATGTCTTTTTCGTCCGTGAGCTGTCGTTGATCGGTTCACATACGTCGAACCGTGCCTCCTGGCTCGAGGCGCTGCGACTGCTGGGCGGCGGGCAGGTCGATGTGCAGCCGCTTATCAGTGCCGAGCTCCCGTTGTCGGAATGGCAAGAAGCGTTCAACTTGCTGCGGACACGTCAGGCAATAAAAGTCGTGCTCAAACCGTAGGCCAGCCGGTTACGGGTGGGCACCTGCCGTGTGATGTTTTGCGGGGTTAATGTAGGGGGAAGGGGCGGGCGCTTACGTCACTCCGCTCCCTGCTTGTTGCCGGGCCAAATAATGCGAAGCACGACGCCCTTGATGCTCTTGCAGGCGCGAAGAGCGTTGACGAGGGTCTTTAGTTTGGCTCCCCTTTGTACCCTGACGGCAAGGCCGGAGCGTCCGGTGCGATTCATGCGGTCCCGCACAATGAGTTTTAGTTGGGTTTCTGGGAGTTTCCCGTTCGCTCTCGCGGTCTTGACGCCGCTGACGTGAAATCTGTCGCCGCTGACGACTACCTCAACCGCGTCTTTCGTGTCCGGCCTAATGCGTGTAGTTTGGACTGATTCGATTTTGATGTCCGCTGCGTCGAGCGCCTCGAAGGCGTTTGCGGCAGCGTCCAGTGGGACGCCGTGGTCGAGAGTAATCCTGCATGTGTCCTTGGGTGCGCTATTCGACCTGTCCTTGAGGGTCTTGGCGAGGTCAGCGGGGTCGGAACCGTCAACGAGGACTCGCCCTCCCGCGGTCACGTCGAGGTGAAATATCCTGCCGCCTGCTGCGTTCTGCAGCGGCGGTTTGGTTTCCTGGCCGGGTTCGAGGATGACGGGGCATTTGGTTCCGACCTTGGGCACGAGGTGCTTGTTGACGACGTAAGCCTCGTCGTTGGCGCCGAGCGCAAGCGGGAGGTCGAGCACGGCAAACGGGTCCCAGAAGACAGTTATGACGGACTTTTCGACATTTGCCCAGTAGATTTCCTTGCCGGTTTTTCTGTCTTTTAGTTTTTTGCTGCCGACGAAGACCCAGGTGGTCTGGCGCATGGGCCGTCTGTCGGTGACGTTCCAACAGAGTTTTTCACCACGCACGATTTTTTCGCCCTCTTGGGCTTTCCACTTGACCTTGACCACGACGGGGCTTCCGGTGGGTGCGTTCTTCGGGTCTCCCTGGAACTTGGGGCCAATTTCACCCGGTTTGAGCCCCATGAGAAGCAGGCAGAAGTGAAGGATTTCAGGGTTGGCATCGAGGGTGATGATCGACTCGTACTCTTTGCCCCCCCTGGCGCAGGCGAACAGTTCAATGGGTCCTTCCGTCAGGCAGAATTTGCCGTCCATCTCGATGCGGTTCTGGTGTTGGTAGAACCGTACTCCTCCCTTGGTGATGGGTTCGGAGGCCGCGCCGACAGCGCAGGCGGGGAAGAAGACTTCCCCAGCCAGCAACAGCGCCGGTATCAGCGCCGGACAGGCGGCGGATCGGAACAATGAAAGAAGGCGCATCGGCGGTCTCCGTGAATCTCTGCTTTTCCCACCGGCCGAAGGTAATTAGTTAGGGCGGCGGCGTGGGTGACGCTGGCAGTGGGGCGTTACGCTTCGACGCAGCGAAGTTGATCTTCTTGAAACCGATCAGGGGTTTGCGGCACATGTTTAGGGTCTCGATCACCCAACGATATGCGAGGTGTGGTTCGGCCTCGATAATGATGGGAACTTCCTCGCGCATCCTTTTGTCCTTGGCAAACTCTCTCAGTTTGCTCTCGAGCCGCTGCATCGAGGTCCGGGCCGGGCCGAGGCTCCTGTCGTCGAGCAGGACCGAGGGTGGGACTGTGGGGTTGTCTTCTCCGCCCTGTGAGACCCGGAGGGTGATTCGTATTTCCTGCACGTCGGGTATCTCCTGGGAGGGTTGGGTTGGCGCTCCCTTTTCGGGCAGGTAGGCATCCAGTTCGCCCTCGGGGACTCGGAATTTGGTCCCAACAAGGAAGAAGATGAGGAGTTGGAAGACCACGTCAATCATTGCGGTAATTTTGAGAGAGGCCGTTTCGGGTTCACCCCGACGGGAAAATCTCACGTTATGATCCTTTCAGTGCGGTTGAACAGATTTGTGCGGCCGGCGGCGGGCGTTGTCACACAAGGCGGCCGTGTCATGGCACCACCTTTTTAGCACTGAATGAGAGGCGCCAGAATTTGCACTTGTTGGCCCTCTCTATAATATCCTGGATAACCCGCCATTTGGCGTTTCTATCCGCTTGGATTAGGCCGGGCTGGGCGGTCTTGCCCGAGCCTGAGCGCCGCAGTTGCCTCTCGATGCGGAGGTAATGCTCGACACCGTCCAGGTTGAGTCTCTGGCCGGCGATGAAGATTTGGTTGTTGGTATCGACGCTGATAATGAGCCTGTCGGGCATCACATCTTCGGCCTTGGCTTCGCTGGCGTTCGGCAGGGTAAGGTCCTCGATGCGGTCGTATGTCGCGATTTCGGAGACGACGAGGAAAAACATGATAAGCAAGAACACCACGTCGATCATGGGGCTCATGTTCAGTTCGAGTTCTTCCGGTTTGAAGCGTTTTGTGACGCGCACGCTCTCACTCCACGGGGCGGAATCGGGCCATCAGTTCGCCGCTGATTGCGCCGACCTCGAGGATGATCTTCTGGACTTTGTTTTTGAAGAAGTGGTGTACGCACATCACCGGTATGGCAACAAACAGGCCGAGGAACGTGGTAACCAGGGCGAGCTGGATGGAATCGGCCAGTTCCGCGGGCTTTGGTGCGGTGCTGACGGCAATCTTATTGAACGCGCTGATCATGCCCTGGACCGTTCCGAGCAGGCCGAGCATGGGAGCGATGTTGGCGATGAGGGCGAGGTAACTGGTTTTCTGCTGCAGGCCGGTTGCGGCCTCTTCGCCCGCCTCGGCCATCGCTTCCTCCATCTGCTTATACCCGGCGTTGACGCGCGCCAGCCCGGCGGCCAGGACATTGGTGAAGAACGTCGGCTGTCCTTCACACGCCGCGATAGCTTCATCGTACTTCTCCTTCTCGAAACACTCCTCTACCTCCGCCAGCACGTCCGGCGGCATGATGATGCTGCGGCGTATGGTCATTAGATGCTCGATCGTGAGCGCAATGGCCACCACGGACAGGAAGATGATGATATATCCCACCAGTCCCCCTGAATTGATGGTGTCGAGAAGCGTTTTGGGTTCAGCGACCTCCACGGCACCTGCCCTATCTGCGCCGGCATCCGCCGCCAAGACCAGTGAACCTGCGCCGAGGAGCAAAACCACCGCCAACACCACGACCCAGACCCTCAATCTTCCATATATCCTATGCATTGCGACCCTCCTAACAGGGGCTACGGGCGGCAAACTCTTTTGATTGACTGCCGCCGCACGTGCCGGTTCTTTCTACTTGCTCACCTTGACGCCAAGTCCTTCCAACAGCGAAACGACCTCTTTCGCAGACGGTGTGTCCGGGAACCGGGCTCTGAGTGCTTTACCGATTCGGACCGCCCGACTATTGTCTCTCGGCGAGCCCAGCAAATGCGAGGTCATCGCAGCACCGAGCATAGCCCGCGGGCACACCGCCTTCTGCTCTGGGTACAGGAGGTACACCCGCATGTACGCCAGAAGAGCCTTTTTGTATTTTACCTTCTTTTCCTTCTCGGACGACTGTTTTTCCGCCGCGGCGTTGAACAGCTTGGCAAGGGTCATGTACATCCTGACTCGCGCGGCGTTGTTTGTAATGCTGGGAGACGCCGAATTC
Organism: Candidatus Brocadiia bacterium; assembly: GCA_030605345.1. GTDB lineage: Bacteria > Planctomycetota > PUPC01 > PUPC01 > PUPC01 > JAUWIN01. The sequence goes on along the minus strand of JAUWIN010000049.1, from coordinate 11,935 downwards.
AGCCACTCCCGCGCTTCGTCAGCCTTGCCGCTTTTCAGCAGCACGTCGGCCTTGCCGATGAGGGACTCCTGGTGGATACGCTTTATTTCCTGGACGCTGCCCTTGAGCTTGGCGGGCGGGTCTGCCAGGATGGCCTTCGTGACCTTTACCAGGCCGTCGTATAATTTCGCCGCCTGTGCTCTCTTTTCCTGAATGTTCACGTAGGCTTCGGCCATTCCCTGGCGCCCGCGCAACTGCCGCAGTTTCCCATAAGGCTCGGGCGACCCGACATTCTGGTAGAGATTGTTGGGGTCGAGCTTCTGATATGTGTCCGCGGCGCTGTCGTATTGTTTCAGGGCCAAGTGGGCCTGGGCCTTACCCTGTATTGCACCCAGCACATAGAACGACTGGGGGTGGTGACGAATAGCCGCGTCAAACCTGGGCAACGAGCTCCTGTATTTGTGGAGTTTCAACAGGCAGTTACCCTGAAGAATTTCCTTGTATGGCTCGTACCAGAACGCCCGGGGCTCGCGGTCGGTCGGCTTCTCGAGGTATCTGCGAGCTTGCTCATAGTCTTGCTCCTCGTAGGCCTTGAGGGCTCGTTTGAAATTGGCTGGTGCGTCGCCCCAACTAATTTCCTTGATCTCCTCGGCCAGCATCCGGCGGGTCGGCCCGCCGCCGGAGAATTTGGAGTAAGTGACGCCGGTAACTTCCGCGCTGGTTATCGTAATACCGGTAATTTGCTGGCCAGACCACGGCACGATGCGGTCAGGCGTGACGGTTCCTCTGGCCATCGCCGGCGCTGTCTGAAAAGCCACCAGGATTGACAACGCGGCTGTTATCGCTCGAACAGGTCTTATCAAGGTTTTGTCTCCTCAGTCTTTGAGTTCTTCTGCCAGTTTTTCCGCTTCCTTTATCGTCTGGGGGTCTTTGGCGGTTTTACCGATATTTTTGACGATTGCGTGAAACTTTTTGCGATTTTCAGCGCCGCCGTAATCTATTGCGATCACGCGGAAATCGCTAATGACGCGGAACATGTCGTGATATCGCTTCTCGCGGGCAAGCTGGTTGAGTTCTGCTACCTTGACTTCAACAAGCAGGCCGAGTGCGTCGTCGCGGTCTTCGTCGTCCTCCGCGTCGTTGTAGATTTTTTCGAGCACGGCGGCGTATCTGGCCCTGATGGCGCGGTCTAAGCCCTTCCACGTGGCGACGGTGCGGCGGATAACCAGCAGGTTATCGTCGTACCGCCCGAGTGTGTTTCGGACTTCAGCTATGTCGGCGGTAACGTCCCACCAGTCCTCGGTGTGCTCCTTCAGCAGCCCCTGTAGTTCGAGAAGGATTGACAACGCCTCTTCGACGTAGTCTTCGGATTTACTTCCTAGCCTTTGAGCGCTCTCGGCGAGGTACGATTTCACAGACCAATAACGAGGGTCCGCTGCGTCCATTGCGGTAGAGAGCTTCTTCAGCACCTCGTAGGCCTGTTCGTATTCTCCGCTGCGGTAATATGCCTCTCCGAGCATGACGCGCGCGTCATTGATTTGTTTTGCTTGTTTTGGTGTAAGGCCCTTGTTGTCGCCGAACTTTTTGAGGAACATCCTGACGTAGCGGGGCAGGTCGTGGTATCTTTTTTGCCGGTCCAACTCGTAAATAACGTAGTATAGTCTCTCGTACGGCTGGTCCGGGTTGCTGACAATTGCCGGCATGATGATATTGAGGGCTTTGTTGGCGGCCTGTTCTGCCTTGTTTTTCTTTTCCGACGCTTCTGTGCGAAGTGCTTGGGCCTGTTTCTGGTCAGGTGTCTGCTTCGCCCGGGCTGCGCATTGCGCCGCCTCTTTTCTCAGACTGCTGGCGGCGTTGACGTAAGCTTGAAAAATCTGGCTGCTGGCGGATGTAAGCAGCTTTGCGGCCTGTTTCTGGTCTGCCATGTCACTGGACTGTTTCCGGAGTTTCTCTGCTTCACCGGCAGCTTGGTCCAGCTCGCCAAGCGCCACTCGGGCGCGGACGCGGAGTAGCGACACATAAGGGTGGAGCACAGCGATGTCAGGGAATCTCTGGGCGAAGTCGTGGGTAATTTTCAGGCAGGTTCTGTTGTCCTGTTGTCCTGGCCACATATAGGCGGTGGCCAGCCGGTATATGGCTAAGGGCCTGAGACGCTTCCTGCGCTCGGCGACCTTGGGGACCGGGGAGGGTTGCTCGGTTTCCTGGAGGAATTTGTTCAGAGCAGCTATGCCTTTCTTGCGAAGGTCCTCGCTTTCGGCCGGCCTGCTCTTCATGATGCGCTTTGCTTCCAGGACATAGCTCTCGCCCATTTGTTGCAGCGCCGACTCGTGGTAGAGCGAGCCCTGCGGCACTTTCAGTAACAGTTCTATGGCTTTGTTGTATTTCTCTTCAGATTTGTATTCCATGGCCTTTGTATATTCGGCCCCCGAGCCGCCAAATTTGTCGCGGTGCCACCTCTTTGCTTCGTCGAGCAGCACCTCGTCGGAGGGCGCCTGGCTGCGCTTATATTGGTCGCGCAGGCAGACGACGGCCCGGTTGGAGTAGGACTCGCTGTTATTTTCGTCGTTGCTCGCCTCTGTCAGATAGGAATAGACGGCGTAGGCTTCATAGTAACTCCTATCGTCGCGGAGGGCGGAGGCAAGTGCCTTGAGAGCGGCTGTCCGCTTTTCCTGCGGCAGGATATCGCCGAAGCTGAGGACCCTGGTTGCGGCGTTTATGGTCGTGGAGCTGTTATTACCTCTAACTGCGGCGCGCAACTCATTGAGGGCGACCATATAGCCGGATGGGTCGTATTTGCCTCCCAAGTCGCCGGCGCGCTTTTCCCAGTAGGCGCTTTCCTCTGCCAACTTGCCGAGTAGTTTCCTGGCCCGTTCCTGCTTGCGTTTCGCCTCATCCTCTCGCTGGTTTTGCTTGAGGTGTTGAGCTTGCATGAATAGGATTTCGGCCAGCATGATTTCAACTTCCGGTTCGTTGATTCCTTGAACCTTTACGATCGCCTCGTCGAATTTGCCGAGTTTCGCGGCGGCAAGCGCGCAGCATGCGATGATCCGATTCCGCCAGGGCACAACCTTTGCCTTCTGGTCCGGCGATTCCTTGATCAATGCCTCGATGAGCACAAGGGCTGGTTCGCAGGATTGACGGGCCTCGGAAAACTTCTGCTGCTCCATATAGGCGCGGGCGAGGGTATAACGGCCCAAGGCGGTATAGAACCAGGATGGATACCTTTCGCAGAGGGCCGTCAAATTATCGATGGTCTGTTGGGTCAGTTCGTTCATCTTCACAAGTCGCTCATCCTGCTTGAGAGACTTGAGTGCTTTGTAGTAAGCATAGCGTGCCCTGTTTAGCTCGACGCCAGTACGAAGGTGAAGCCCCTTGAGTTCCCGGTATTGGGTAATCCACTTTTTATAGGCGTTTCTGTTATCCCATTCTGGTGCTTTCCCCTCGTGCTGAGCCAGTGCCCCTACCGCCTCGTCCCTGAGCTGTTTAAGGGTCGCGACCGCCGTCTCGAAGGCCGCGACCATGTCCTTGAGCAATTTATCTGTTGACTCGCCCGGTTGGGACTGACGGATTCGGGCCTCCAGCTGTTTGCCCTTCGACACAAGGTTCTGCGCGGCCTCGAGGCTGCCCGGCTTCCCGATCGGGCTGAGCTCGCCGAGGAGCTCGCGGTATTTACTGGCTGCGTTCCGGTGCCGGCTGCGAAGTTCCTCTTCTTCAGCCTTGGAAAGCCCCGGGTGCATGGACCGCGACAGGGCGGTGTGGACGGTGACAAGGGCGGTGTATACGCGCATCTTTTCGAGTGTGGTCCTGAGCCGGGGTGCGCTTGACTCGAGTACATCCTCGGCGAGAAGGTAAAACTTTCCTTCAGCCAGGGCGCAGCCGAACTCGACGTCCTCGGTGAGGCCGGTGGAGCAGGTGGCAGGAGGGGCGGCCAAAAGTAATACCGTCACCAGGAACAGCAGAACTCTGCTCGAAGCTGACGACATGACCGGCGCTCCAAAGCCTCTATCACTGGGGTTTAACGGTGCTGAACGCACGGAGGTTCGCCGTCGAAGGGACGTCTTGAACCCGTTCGGCCCGGTGTCTGCGGCCGACCAGGCGCCAACCGGCTGTGTGCTGGTGCACGGGGTTTCCCGGACATCAATCTTCTCTCTGCTGTATGATGTGGGCGGTGACAAGGATTATGAGGTGTCTGCGACTGTCCACTTGTCGGCGTGACGTGAACAAATACTTAAGCAGCGGTATATCACCTAAAATTGGAACAGTGGAATGCCCCTTGTTCTCTGTCCCTTGGGCAAGGCCGCCAATCAACAGGGTGCCGCCATCGGGAACTGAGACCGTCGTCCTGACCTCACGGGTCGAGACCCTGGGCAATTGCCAGACCATGGTGGCCAAGGTGCCTGTACCTCCCTCCCTAGAAAATTCCTGGAATCCTAGCACCTCGCGCACCTGCGGGATAAGCTCGAGCGTTATGTAGCGTCTGTCGGCACTTACGAATGGCTGGACCTCCAGGACAATCCCTTCGTCAACTTGGTTAATTACTGGTACCGCGACATCATCCCCCTGTACCTCATACTCCTCCACGTAGTTAGAACGTGTTGTCTGGGAAAGGAATGCCCTTTGTGTATTGAAACATGTCACCCGGGGTGCGGTCAGAATGTTCCCTGTTCTCTCTTTACGCACAGCGGTCAAAATAGCCCTCACCTCCCATGTTTTGAGGAAGTTGAATACCACTTTCATTGGGTCGGCCTGCGTGAAGCTACCAGTCGGGAGGCTGACCTCATGAGTCGGACTCGATGACATTTCGATAGTGCCGGTACCCGCTGTATCGATAATGCCCGGCGATGGGTCCGCCCACTCCATGCTACCTGTTATAGGATTCACAGGGTCGCCGTCATCGTCCACGTACACCTCACCCGTTGCAGGATTTATCCATGACGCTATGGTTTCTTCTGGGTTATCCCCTCTCCACTGTACTCCGATCTCTTCAAGGGTATCCTGGCTGATGGTGATGAAGCGGGCAAGGATTGCGACCTGTATCGCTCGAGCCCTGCGGAAACTGTCGAGGAGTTCGCGGATTTGTTCCTGGACTTCGGGGGTCTGGCGAACGACGAGCTTGCCGTTGCGGTATCTGATGGTGTTTTGCGCAACCCCACCCTCCGCTGACCAGGTGGAGGGAGCAACATTTTCGCGGATGAACGTTGCCCATTCAGCTCCCTCCCGGGCAGGGTCGAGGGGCTGCTTATCCTTTTTCGCCTCAGCACTCATGATGCTGCGATTCCGGTTGGAGCTGTTCACGAGGCTCGAACCAGCCGCTAATGGTTTGAAATTCCTGATCTTTAGTGTGAGGTCGGCGATGTCGTGCAGGACGGTGACGCGCCTTTCGGCCAGCCCGTCCTCATTGGAGATGAATATGGCCCCGCGCCGCATGCGGTAGTCGAGGTCCTGTGCCCGGAGCAGCCAATACAAGAAATTGCGGAGTTCCATGTTGGCGCAGACCAAGGTAACCGGGTGGGTGGCTGGAATAACTGCGTCATCGACTATGATGTTTATGTCTGCGGCGGCGCGGAGATATTCCACCACCTCCACGAACGGCTTGTTCTTGAAGTTGATGTTTAGCTTTTTGAGGAGTTTCGCCTCGATAAGTCTTATTGCATCTCTATCGGCAGGGGATTGCAACCTGCCGGCGCTGATGGTGTCAGTGGTGTAGTCCTTGTGACGGCGCAGCTTGTCCATTGCCGTCGGCAGGTCTCCCCTATCCATGATTTTGGTTTGCGGCCGCATCATGCGACCGACCTGGCGAATGGCCTCTTCCACTGCCGCCTCGTATTCCTGGTCGAGAGCGGCCCTGTTTTCCTCCGCCGGCCCAGTCCTCGATTTAGCTGGCGGGTGCTTCTCCTCAGCTGCGTCCGGTTCCGGCATCCCCTTCAGCGCGGCCTGGGCGCGAATAATGGCGTCGTCCGGCGGCTTTGCGGGGCGTGGTGGCGGCTGGGACTGCTCAGCCGCGTGGTCGAGCCTGGCCTGCGCCTGTGCCAGACCCTCGCGGGCGGTGGAGAGCGCAGGGTCAAAGCTGAGTGCGGCGGTGAAATCTTCGATTGCTTCCTTGAGACGGCCGGTTTTGAGGTGCTGGCGGCCGGTCTGGGCGAAGCTTGCCGCCACCCGCGCCTGGAGGTCGGCGGCCTCGCTGCTTGGCGGTTTGCCCGCTCTTATGTTCTCAGCTGATGTGGCGGGTTCGACCGAAGCACACGCCAGCACGCCAGCGACAAGTGCCCCCGCCGTCAGAACAAGGAGGCGTTCATGCATGTTCTGCTCTCCATATCAGTCATCAGGTTGAACCGGCGGCCGGAACGCTGGTCCACCTGTCTGCTTGCATGACTTATCTTGCCGTGCGCCCGCTGGTATATTTTTCATTTCTGCCCACGGATAGCGGGCCAGAGCACCTTTATACGTCCTCTTCGGCTAACAAGCAACACTTTTTGTCGGGTTTCTTCATGCTGCCGCACGCCAATCACTTCGCCTTCAGAGTTCCTGATGGGCTTTTCCTTGTCCTTGTTAATTCTGCGCTGGTCGTTAAGTATGTCGAAGACTTGGTAGCCGGTGGAGAAATCAACGTTTTTGAGTAGCAGGTTCTCATCGGGCAGGCGCAACTCATGGACTACCCAGCCGACTTCCTGGCCGCGTTTGATGGTGACGAAAGAATGGTCCAGCCATCTGCCGTGGCCCACTTCGGGCTGGTGGAAGACTGAGACAACCATCTTTCCGACGGCGTCCGGGGAGTAGGTATAGAACTTGATTTTGAATGCTTCCTCCACCTGTGTCCTTACAGGCTCCGTCCTGTCGCTGACCAGCAGCTGTTGCTTGTTGGTCTTCCCTGCCGCTTCCACAGAATACCAGTACGGCACCCCGCCTGCCACTCTGCGGTCCTGAAGCCGGAAGAATGCACCCCCGAACACCACGTCAGGCCCCGGCTCGCCATCGGGGCGGCGTGAGGGCAGTACGGAGCGTGCGGGGAGTTCATCCGGAACTGGCACGCGGAGGTAGAGTTTTAGTTCCTCCTCCTTTTCGCCCTTGTACACTCTATATTCATTTAGTGTGGCATTTGTGGCCGGTGAGCGCGCCCAGCTCAACTCCACCTGCCCCTGACCGGCCGCCACGTCCACCCTCGGCGGTGCGCCGATCCTGGGCTTCCGCTCGCTCTGGACCCTAACCGTCACCGACACGTGCCAGCGCGTTTTCTTGGCCTGTATGACCTCGACGGTCGTGTGGCCGCTCTTCTTCAGCGGCGTGAACACCAGGGTGCCGAGCTCTTGGTCGGACCACTCGACCTTTACCACCCGCGGGTCGCGGATACGTATTTCGGCCCCGTGGAGATGTCTCGGCGCTTTGCGTCTAACCGCTTTAGGGTGCCTACCTTCGAGCGGCGTGAGAAGTTTTACCGGCTGGCCCTGAGCGACATGCACCTCCGCCTTGCCCCCGCCCATGATGTACGGCCTCGGCTCGAAACCGGCAATGTCAGGCCGGAACCCGCCGACAGTGGACGAGAGGTAGTCTTTGTCCAACTTGAACTGGGTGTGGCGGGACTTTGCCTGTGTCTGCTCGATTTTGCCTATCAGGGAGCGCACGTGTGCCGGGTCGACAACACTGTGCGGCTTCCTGAGGATGGCAAACGCCACGTAAAACACGGTGAGGAGGATGAGGGCGCCCAGGATAATCTTGTCGAACAGCTTGAACGCCGTGGACCTCAACGAGCCTCGCATACGGAGCTCTCTTTCTACCGGGTGCGGTTGTGCTGTTACCTCCGCAGCCCGGCCTCGACTTTGATCCTGCCCCGGGGTGCTTGCTTTACGGGAATTTCGAAACGTTTCAGCGTGCCCGGGGCCAGCGATTCCTGCGGGGTGATTTCCAGTTTTTTCGAGTCTGAGCCGCAAATTGCCCGCCTTGCCACGTTGACGAGGTGAGCGAAGCGGAACGCAGTGTCGCTCAAGGAAATCGGCTGCCCGTCAGCTTTCAGCACTTCGTATGTTCCGCCGCCGTCTGGCATCGTCACAATCACTTCTGACACGCCATCTTGGTCTGTATCAGTGTTCGACACAAACTTCACCTTGGGGAATGTGGCATCTCCCTCGGCCGTTTTTCCTGCCTCGCCCTCTTCTTCTGTGCTCTTTTCCTTGCACTTAGCGATCCACCACCTTCCGCCGTATGATGCGTCATCCGGCGCCCTGGCTGCGAGGTACTCCTTGTCGCCCGCCTTCTGCCCGCTGAAGTATGCTTTTTGAGGAATCAGTGGGTAAAGGTGGTCATAAACAAGTGCAAACCCGCCAGCTCTTGCCGGAATCGCCCGGATCTCTTCTTCGAACTGCCGCTGCGCCTGTTCCTTCTTCCGGGCGATCTCTTCTTTGTGGAGCTCTTTGATACCGTTCTCTTGCTCAGGGGGAATCTTACCGTCCTCCGTCTTGTCCCGGGCGTCCTTCAACATCTTTTCGAGGCGAGCCGGCGCGTTTTCTTCGATCTCCTCCTGCTTCAGCCTCCGTGTCCGCCTGGCCCGCTGCTCGAAGCCTTCCACCCTGCCACCCAGTTGGATTTCCGCGCCCCTCTTGAGGCTGGGGATGCGGTCCAGCAAGGCCCGGGTTGCAAGATTAAGCTCGCGGTATTCCTCGTCCAGCCATTCCTTGACCGCCGCGACATCCTTAAACAGCTGCCCACTGAAGGCCACGGTATGCACAGCAGGCCTGAAATCGATAAGTTGGCACCACAAATCCACGTCAACCAGGGCGGTGACTTCCTTGGGTCCTCGTACAGCACCGCCTGCCAGGCCGGGTTGCACAGCTCTGTATGAACTGACCATGAGCCGCCCGGGCGAGTTCTGAAGGGCGGAAATCAACTCCGGCACATTCCTATAGAGCATTTTAACCCTTATGCTGAGCGGAACAACGTTCAGCCAGGGGTGCCGGAACTGGACCCCCTTTTTCTCGCCTGCAACAAGGCGGATGCTTTTGAGCTGTTGCACCAGCGGGTGGTCTTCCGGGCTCGCAACGGCCAGTGCGTCTGACGCACGCTTGAGCATCCAGAACTCACGCTGGAGCCGCTGGACGACCTTTCGGCAATCTGGGCCTCCAGTCGGGCTGACCGGGGTCTCGGCGAACTCCAGCACGTTCTCCGGCGCGTCGAACCTCTCGCGGGTCTCGCGTAAGAGCGCGCTCCATTTTTCCTCATACTCGTCCCACCAGCGAAATTCCTCTGCAACTTTAAATTCCTTTAAGTTCTCCAAGACAGCGAAGTCCCGGTTGAACGCACCAGACCACGGGGCAAAAACCAGCATCATCTGGCCATATTCCGTGTCCAGCCGTTCTTCTTCCTGGGTCGCGGCTTCGGCCATGCGCTTGTTGGGGATCATGACCTTCTTTGACCAGCCTGACACTTTGTCCACGTTTTGTTTGCTGCGACGCTTGAGGGCTTGCATATTTGCTTTTGTCGGGCGGGCGACAAACATGTGGACGCACACAACCCCGGCGACAGCGAGGAGCATCATCAGCCAAAAGACGTTTTTCCTCAGGAAGTCGATTATGTTGCCCATGGTCGCCTTTGCAGCGGTTCCTCAATCTGCGGCCAGAAAATCGCAGCGTATTGTGAAATTCACTCCGGCGCTTTCCTCTGCGGCCTGCAGTCGGGTCGCTTTAAACTCCACATTTGCGAACTGTGGCCTAGAACCACCGTTCGTTGTTGTGCTGGCCCGCTCTATCTGCTTGACCAAATTCTTGTCAACAAAAGTGGGATCCCTTCTTGTCCGCCCGGTTATTACCAATTTCATCGCCGGCAGCGTCCGCTTCCGGCCGCCTGATTTGCCGCCGTATTCGTCGGCAGTGAGCTCGACCTCCTCCGGGGAAACCGCGATCCCTTCAATTTTTATCTCTTTACTCATCGCGTGAAGGATGCGGTTCAGCGCGTTGGTCGCTTCTATGCACCCCCGATAGCCCATTGACTGGTCTGGATACCCTGTGCTCAGGGCGACCGGCTCATCGAGCCGGCGGACGGCGTTCGAGGCCGCCCCTTTCGCAGCGCCGTACTTGTTCTCCACCTCCCGCAGCCGCCCTACCAGGCTGCGCGTTTCTTCCTGTGTCCTCAATTCCTTCCGTACCCGGGCTTCTTGGCTTTTCAATGAAAGCAGGTTGGTGGCGAGCATAACTGCGAGGCAGCCTACTATCGCGGCGGCGTACGGGCGCTTCTTCGCCACTTCCCGACGGAACAGGAACTCACGCGGCATCAGGTTAACCTGAACCCGGCCCAGACCGATTCCTTGAAGGGCCAGGCCCGTCGCCACCGCGAGCAACGGCAGTTTCTGCTTCATCGACTCCCCGTCCACAGCAGCGGCCAGGGTGATGCGTTCCAGCGTGTTCGCCGGGATCAGGTCGCATCCTAACTGGTCAACAAGAAACTCGCTCACCCCTGGGAGCCTGAAGGTCCTGCCCAGGAGCAGGGCCTGCTCGATCCGCACATTGTGGATCTGAGACTTGAAGAACCCGATGGTCCGCTGGACCTGGCCGACCAGGTCGTTCAACGTGGGCTGTATCAGTTTGAAAAGGCGGGAGGCCTGGACCTCGTCTGTAGATTCGCGCTTGAGCGCCTCTGCCTCTGCCCGGCTTATCTTCAGACGCTCCGCCAGACCGCGGGTGATACCGTTACCGGAGACCGGGATGTTGCGCACACGGAAATTCTCAGGGTCGCAGATCAATATGTCCGTGCTGGACGCGCCAAGGTCAACAACTATCGTCCCCCTCGCGATGTCGCGGTCGAACGTCAGATGGTTGTAAAGCGCCAGCGGCACGGGCAGAATCGCGGCAGGCTGGACTCCGCACAGCGACAGGTTCGCCAGCAGGGCGTAAAGAAACTGGGACCGGAGCGAAAATATCGCCACCTCCGTCTCCTCTCCCACTTCCGTCGGCTCCCGTACCGGCTGGTAGTCCCAAACCACCTCTTCAATCGGAAACGGAATCTGCTGCCGCGCCTCGTACCTCACCACATCAGGGATGCGCCTGCGGTCGACCAACGGCAACGGGATAAAGCGACTGAACGCTGGTTCCGGTATCGAGACCACGACGGGCGTTCGGCCGAATGCGTTGCGCTCGGCAAGTGTGCTCACCGCGGTGCGGAGGTGGTAATCCTTGTCACCGCTTTCCTCCGACGGCCACGCCCTCTCTATCACGTCAAACCCAACAATCTCAGCCCCTACCTTCGTACGGCGCATCTTAACCGCCTTGATAGACGCCTCCCCAATATCGAGGCCCCAGGCGGTTCGAGAAGTAAACATAGGTAAAGGCCAGCTCCGAGCAGAAGTGCGCCAGAAGCAAGCAAGTCAAGCCGAGACGTACCAATCTGATTATAAAATTGCCTCTAACGCAGTCAAGTAAAATCGCAACTCGATGAGGGCATCGCGCCAGAGAACACGTCCGCAAACCGACAGAAATTGGTCCGTCAGGCAAGAGTTTGGCCTTACTCTACGTAAAGCCTGTCCTTGACCTGAATGGAGCGGGCCCTCTGTTTGAGTTCGTGCGGGTCGAGCGCAAACAGGGGGCTGATTTCGACCTCGCAGCTGTCGGGTACATCCAGGCCAGCTCGCCTGAGCCATCGTCTGTGCTGTGCTGTCATCGCCGCCCGGGCTGTTTGGGGCGAATCTTCGCCGGCGAAGTTCTTGACGGGGGCGAACTCGTCTTCCCGCCGCACTTCCACCACGAGTGGATCCCGGGCGTGAGGGATGGCGTCGAACACGAACCGCTCGAACTTGACCCCGTTTGGCTCCTCCGGTTCGACCATCCGACCGCCCGGGGCCAAGTGGGCGATGCGCTTGCGCGCAACATGGAACGGGAGGTCCCCGGAGGCCATCCGCTGGGCGGACCCGGCGGCGATGAGGGGCATGGCGCTGCGGACGCAGGCAGATTTCAGCGAACCCGCGGGCAGGGTCCGG
>JAUWIN010000076.1 GCA_030605345.1 Candidatus Brocadiia bacterium | reverse complement strand
GCTACACCCGAGAACCTCGCCCCCCCTCAGCTACCCCAACACCGCCGGGCAAACGCGGTCGCGTTACGCTTATAGGCGGCCCGTTCGGGCGAGGAGTGACTCGGCGGCACCGAGTACCTGGCTCGGCGTGATGAGCTGCATGCACTTGTGGTCACGCGGGCAGACCTTGCGTTGGCAGGGTCCGCATTCGACATCGGCCTGAAGCAGTTCGGTCCGCTCGAGGTTGACATCAATGTACCGGCGGTTGGTAGGCCCCAGTATCACCACGTTGGGCACGCCGTACGCCACAGCGTAATGACGCGGCCCGGTGTCGTTCGCGATGACCAGGGCCGAGCGTTTGATTACCCCCTTGAGAATCTTCAGATTGACGGCGCCTGGCGGCGGCACCAGCACGCCGCTTGCAGAGGCGGCGGCGACCTGCCTGCCCACCTCGCCCTCGCCCGGGCCCACGTGCGCCACGATTTTACACCCGTGCCGTTCAATCAGATTGTCGCTCACTTCCGCAAACTTCTCAGCCCCCCAAAGCTTTGACGGACCATAGGACGCTCCCGGTATCAGCACCACCAGCAAGTCATCATCACCCACACCGAGCGACGACAGCACTTCCTTCGCCGCGGCGATATCATCATCGGAAGCAAATACCTCCTCCTCCTTTGATAGATGCGTGCAACCGACCCTGCCGCACAACGCCAGATACCGGGCAACCATGTTGATGGGGACGATCCTGCCGTTCTGCCGCGGCGGCAGCACCCGGTCGGTGAGTAAGGCCGACCGCCATTGAACCGCGTATCCTACCCGCCGCCTGGCACCAGCGCGCCATGCCAGCAGAGCGGTACGAAACGAGTTCGGAAGGACTACGGCAAGGTCGAGCGTTTGCTGTTTCAGCAGACGGGCCAGGTCGCGCGTGCTGTCGGTTTCGGGGCCTGCCCCTTTCTTGTCAGCGGCGATGATGCGGTCGAGATGAGGGTTATGCTCCAGCACGTCTGCCCCAGTCTGTCTTGCAAGCGCGGTGACGTGGGCATCAGGAAAGCGGCTCCTCAGGGCGCGAATTGCGGGCGTCGCCATCACCACGTCACCAACCCACGAGGGGGCGACCACCAGAATCCGCTCTGCGTCGGTGGGGCGTACCGAGAACAATTTCTTGCTTATTCCTTCTCCAGACTCCTGATGAATTCGGTGTATAGCCTGTGGGCGCGCAGATTGTCAAGGTCGGGGTCTTTTTTGAGCCATTCGAGGTCGTCGAACCCGCAATCGACAGCCTTTCTGAGCGCCTTGACGGCCTGCTTGATCTTCTCCAGCCGGGAGAGAGCGCAGGCCAGGTTATACCAGGCGGTGGCATTCTGGGGAGCAAGCCCGATCGCCCTGCGGTACTGCTCGGCCGCCCTTGCGTACCTGCCTTCCTCCAGGAAGCCGTTCCCTATCTGGATGCGAAGGGCCGGGTCGTCGGGCGGCAGGTAGACGGACCTCGCACCGCATTTCTCGAGCGCCAGCAGGCCCTCCGGCCCCATCCGCAGCAGCCCCACCGCGGCGGCACGCCTGACGGAGTCGTTCTGCGCGCGGGTCAGCACCCGCACCAGGGTAGGCAGTGCGGCTTTTCCGCCAACCGCCGCCAGGTCCATCACCAGTCGCTCGCGCTCGAACCATTTCATGTCCTTGAACCCCGCGAACACATTCCCGACTTTCTCGGCAAGTTCCGGCGAGACGCTCCAGCGGATCATTCTGGTGGCCGTTTGCGCCCTCCAGCAGATTTCGGGGTCGTGGGACTACGCTCCCTTGCGCAGCGCTGGCAGAGCCGCCTGCCCCACTTTCACCAGCCGGCGAAGTGCTGCTTCACGTTGCTTGAACGAGGCGTCGCCCAACTGCCGGGCGAGCGCGGCGGGGCCCTCTCCAGCGCCAGCCGGGGTCGGCGCCGCACCACAGGCGAGAAGGGCTGTCATCACAAGAGCCGGGATTCCGGTGCGCATCATTTCTTTTCCGAGAGCGCCTTGAAATACAGATACAGGAGCTGCCTGTATTTCATCGGGAGTTTTTCGCTGAGGAGCTGCATGATGTCTTCGCGGGGCGCTTCAGGCAACTTCCCCCATATCTCTCTGAGGTCGGGTGCGCCTTCGCCCGGACGTTTCCTGACCGAGCGCAGCACGTCGCGTTCGTCTGGCATCGGGCTGCTGCCGGTGGAGGCGCCCGAGTTGCGCGGCCGCTGCTTGCTGCCGGAGGACGAGCCTTTTCTCTGCCGGGATTGTGACGAAGACGAGCTGGAGTTCTGGGCCATCCGGATGAGCTTGTCGAGCTCTTCGAGGATTTTTTTCTGTTGCTCCTGTGTGTCGTCGCCGGTGTCGAGTTTATGGAGCAGTTTGCCCGCTTTCTCCATCATGCCGGAGACCTTCCGGACCGGATTGCGCACCTCCCGCTTGAGTTCCTGTTTCTCGCCTTCCGTTTCATCGGGCGGTTCGAGGGCGAATGCAGAACCAGCCACGAGCGCCGCCAAGGCGAACGTAACCGCTCGCAGAACATTCGTTTTTCGACACCCGCAAAAAGTCATTGCGTCTCTCCCATCTGCGTTTGGCGCCGGCGGACCTCACGCTCGAGCGACTCGGCCAACTTATCCGTTAGTTCACTCAGCTGCACCTGCTCCTTCGCCAGTCTTCTGATGCGCTTCTTCTGCAAGGAGGATAGGTCCTTCTGCGGCGTGATGAGCCGCTTCAGTTCTATGCGTTTGGTCGCGTTATGAATGGCAAGTTGCCGCGCCTTGAGCAGCTTGAGTTGCGCGGAGGGCGGTACGAGCATTGGCTTCCCGCCCGCGCCGCCGCCACCGCCACCACCGCCCCCGCCACGCCGGATTTTCGACTGCTCGCGCTTCAGGGCGTCGATGAGCATCTGGAGCGTGTCGGCGATATCCTTTTCGACGTCCTGGGTGTAGGAGCCGATGTTGAAGGCGGCCAGCAGTTCCTTCGTTTCGTCCATGTCATTGCCGAGCTTCCGAAATCCCCAGACGAATACGGGGGCGCTCTCTCCCTCCAGCCGGCTGAGTAGTTTGCCGGTCTTGCCGGAAAGTTGGTTTTCGTCGTCGGCGAGTTGCCCCAGCCGCACCTTGCCCGGTCGGGCCGGTTCCGGGAGCTTTCGTCGTGCGGTTTCGGTGTCGATGCGGCGCGTTTCGTCGTTGATCTCGATTTGCTTTTCAAGCATCGGCTGGAGCTCGACGATGAGGTCGAGTAGTTTTTGCTCCTTTTGTTTTTTCGCGAGTTTATCGCGGAGTTCTTCCAGCATCCGCTGAGCCTCGGCCAGTTTGTCGGCGGCCTGTTGTGCGGCCCTTTCGCCCTCCACGGTATCGCTGCGTTCCATGCTGGCGTGGGCGGTTTTCATCGACTGGCCGGCCTCAGCGACCTTACCGCCGCTTTTGTCCAGCACCTGCGAGGCTTCTTTTGAGGTATTTTCGTTTTCCTTGGAAAGCTGTTTGAGTGTTCTAGCGGCCTCCGTGGTCTGCTTTTCCGTTTCGCCCTGTTTGATGGCGGTTTCCTTGGTATCAGCGAGGCGCTTCTTCTCCAGCGTTTTGAGCGCTCGGCCGATGTGTTCATTCGCGTCGCTGAGTTTCTTGCTGGCTTGGTTGCCCGACTGGCGTGCCGCGTCGCGCTGGCCATCTTGCATGCTGCGTCGGGCGGATTTCATTTTGGATTGTGCCCCTGCCACAGCCTCTGAAGCCTTGGTTATGTCCGATGTTTGCGGAGCGCGGCGCTCGGCGGCGTCCTTGGCTTCGGTGTCCAGTTCCTTCGACACCTTGGCGGCTTCGTTGGCGAGCTGACTTTCACGGCTGGCGAGCGCTGCCAGTTTCGACTTCGGCTCGGCGTTCAGTTCGTTCTGGTTCCTGCGGAGCGTGCTGATTTTCCGCGCGATTTGCTTGAGCCGTTTGGCCTGGGCGGCGTCGCGATTGATTTCTGCGGCGTCGTTCGCGTGGCCCTGCTGCTGCTTGTGCAACCGCCGCACCTCGCGGAGGGCGTTCCTGACGTCAGTGATTGCCTGCGCCAGGGCTCGGGCTGCTCCGGCCTGCCGGCGAGCGTTTTGCAGCGTCTCAAGCAGGCGTTCGAGGCCCTTGATTGCAGTGACCTGGTGCTATGCGGCGAGGCCGATGCGGTTCACCGCCAGCCTGGTCGAGGCTTCTTCCATCATCAGACGGATCTGGTCGCGGCTCGCCTGGACCTGGGCCTTGCGAACGAGTTCGGCTCTCTTCGGGTCGCGCTCTGTAAGCCGTTCGAACACGTTGAGGATTTCTTGTTCGAGGTTTCGCATGTCGTCGCGGGCGCTGTTCTGGCGGCGGACGAGCAGATTGAGAGCGGCGTGGTCGGACGGTTTCAGTTCGTTTGGCGAGGCGCCGAAAGTTCCCGGCCGCTTGGCGAAGGCGGCGGTATTGTCTTTGACCTTTCGCTGCTTCATCAGGAGTTCCCTCGCAGCCCGGACCAGGTTACCGATGTCCTCGTTATGGCTCATCTCGGCCAGTACCCTGTCGAGCCGGGCGAGTATCGTTTTCTGAATCCCGGCTGCCGTTTGGAGATTGTCCCTCCCGTTCCTGCTGTCGAGGTTTTTTCGGGCGTTCTTGATGAATCCTGCGGAGCGGTGCATGTCGGATTTGGCGATGCTTTCGAGCGTATCCCTGACATCGCCGAGACGCCTTCTGTCCGCAAAGCTTCCTATGCGGTTGTCCTGCATGCGCTGGCGCACCGTTCCGATTTCGGCGGCGACACGGTCTACGAAGCGCGCGAGTTCGCGCTGCACGTTTTCGGCACCGGCGGCCATTGCCCGGTCATCGTTCGTCATTGGCTGGCCTTCGGACATCTTCCGGAGCAGTTCGTTGACTTTGCGCTGGTCGGCTTCCTGGCGTGTCCTGGCTTTTTTGACCTTGTCTCTGAGGGCGAACAGCCGTCTGTCCAACTCGCTGGCGAGTTCGGCGGAGGGAACGATGCTGACGAAATATTCCTTTGATTTTCCGACCTGGCGGGTCCTATCAGAGCCGTCCGGGAAGACGTCGCGGAAGTCCTCGGCCTCGGCGCGGTAGGAGATAGTCTGGCCGACCTTGACGCCCATTTCTGACATGTCCCATCGGTATGCGATGTCGGCCTCCTTCGCCTTCTCTTCAATTGGGCCGAGCGGAGTTTGTCTGGGTTCCTGCTTGGGTCCCGGCGAGTAGCGCAGCCACGCCCTCCGGAGCGCTAGGTCGTCGTTGGGCCTGACCTGGAGGGGCACCACGGCATAGGGGGTGCAGCGGGTCGGCCCGCCGGGCTTTGTGATTTTCAACTCGGGCGGCTTGTCTTCCCGGACTCGCATCTGAAAAGTCTTGGGATGTTTGTTTTTGTGCCCTGCGGTATCGACCAGTTCGATGCGGAGCCGTTTCATTCCTTTTGCAAGGACAATTTCGGCCTCGTGCGTGCAGTCGGCTGCCGTGTTCCCCACGGTCGGGCGCATCACGACAGGGCCGGTAGGATCAACCACAATTCTGGCGCCTTGCGGTTTCAGTTTTCTGCTGGCCTTGATCTGGACCCTGAGTCTCGTCCCCGTTATCGCCCTTATTTCGGTGCTGGACCTGGTGGGTCCGTCCGGCGGCATCCCTGTGTACTCCGGATACTCAAAGGAGAGCCAAGCATCTTCGACCCGTGGGAGTTCGACCACGTCGATTCGGACATTGTCTGTCCGCGCCCCGTCTGCCCAGGCGCTGACCACCAGTCCATCGAGCACGTCGTTGAAATACGCCAGATACGCGTCCCCCTCAGTGCCACGCATGGGCCTGCAATCTTTTTCGCCGGAATCGGTCTGATAGTCGAGCCATACCGCCCGGGGTGGGGTCCACATCGCTGAGCCGCGGGCGTTGAGAGCAGTGACCTTGACTGCGACCTGGTCACCCTTGGCGACGGACACGTGCGGAGCTTTTGAGCCGGCGACTTCGATAATCAGCCTGGTCTTGCGCGGCCACTCGGCCGGGCCGAACGGGTCCACATACCTTGCGGCAAATATTCTCGCTGAGGCAGGGCAAGCAAGCGACCACGCGACAACCGCCGCCGCTGCCACAGCCGCACCAGCCGCCATCCTGTTGAGTTTCTTCAGCCGGGGGACTTGCCCCGCCTCGATGTGTGCTGAAGCCGACTCCGCCGCGCTTATGACCGCGGCAACCAAGCCGCCGGACGCCTGCTCCCGTGCGGGCGCGAGTTGGACCGCACTGACCAGGAGGTCGGACAACTCCGGGAACCGACGCTCAAACAGGAGCGCCAGTTGGTCGTCCGGCATGGACACCAGCATCGGCCTGACCAGGAACCAGTAAACTGCGGTCGCAAGGCCGACCACACAGCCCAGGCCCAGGGCGAGCCGCCAGGCCGGAGACAGGTGGAAAGTCCAGTCCACCAGCAGGCAGAACGTCCCGAAGCCGACCGTAATCAGGATAACTCGCGATAGGCCGGCCAGGAGGATGAGCCGGCGGAGAAGGCTCCGAAGCGAGCGGATTTTCGCTTTGACCCCATTCGGCAACACGATTTGCCGCACCTCACGAGCGGAATGACACTACCTCTGGAAAATGGGCAAATAATTATACGGCACCTCGAGCACCAGTGCGCCCATCGCAGCGCCGTAAACGTTGCCAACAGACGACTGCCAACTGCCGTTCGACAGTTGAGTTCTCAAAAGTTCATCCCGCATCATCGGGTAGTAGAACTCCCAATGCTTTCCCCCTGCCTGATACATGGCTTGGGCGGCGTAGTAGTGGCCGTAGAAGTAATGACCGTAGTGGCCCTGCCCCCGGTGGGTGGAGAGGTATTTTTTGAGGAATTCAAGGCCATTCTGGGCCTCCTCACAGGCGTATTCTCCAGCGCCGTAGAGCGTGGTGACGCCCGCACCGGTCAGCGCGAAGGACGACCCGCCGGAGCGGAGCATGTAGCGGAAGCCGCCGTCCGCGTTCGCGCTCTGCTTGGTATATTTGACTGCACGGTCGATGGTCGCCTTGCTCACCTCGATACCGGCGTTGTTCGCCGCGCGGAGCGCCATCACCTGGCAAATGGTGACAGAGAGATCGGAGCTGCCGGACGGCCTCGGTTCGTAGCGCCACCCGCCGTCGGGTTTTTGGCTTTTGATGATACATCCGACAGCCAGCCGCAACTTTTTTCTGAGCCGGGCGCTGGAGACCATCCCGTAGGCTTCGGCCAGGCAGAGGGTGGCGAAGCCGTGGCCGTACATCCGACCGCGTTCGTCCGCCTCGATGAAGCCGGTGCTTGGGTTCACCGATTTCATCAGGAAGTTGATCCCGCGCTCAACGCTGGCGCCGTATTTGCCGCGGCCGGGGAGATTGCCCTGGGCCATCAGCGCCATGCAGGCCAGCGCTGTAATCGCCGGGTGCCGCTGGTATCTGCTTGTGCCCCACGAGCCGTCCGGGTCCTGTGTCCGCTTGAGGTAACTGAGCGCCTTCGAGACGGCTTCCTGTACCTTGGGCGTAACCACATCCGCCGAGCCGCCCACTGCGGCGGACCCGGCGCAGACCGCCGCCGCACAAAGCAGCACAACTAACCTTCTGAACACCTTATTCATAAGCTGTCCGTCCATGCTACCATTCTAAACCTTTTCCCGCGTTGCGCAACGTCAATGCTCGACGGCGGCCCGATTGCCCCTTAGAACGCAACCGGCGCTAATCGCGCGCTCTGCTTTAGGTTGCGATCCGGCAACGTGACAGGCACCTTGCCTGCCCCAATTAGCATGTTTCAAACAACGGAATCGGCTCTTACACTACCGTTTTCCTCTTGACGGCCGCGAACCTACCCGGTAGGATTGGCCGGCGGCATCAATCAAAGGAGCGGCATCGGCTCGGCGCAACCTCACCCTTATATTGGGGAATGTGGCTGCTCCGGAAAGGGACAAATGGAGGGTTATCTCAATACTACACACGAGCTGCTGTCGGCTCTTGGGATCAATCACTCTTCTTTTTGCCGGTTTGTCAGTTGGGCGCTGTGTGAACATCTGGCCACGTCACTGGTGCACGACCCACAACTTCCTAATTCGTGGTTGAGCGATCCTGAGGGTCTCAAGAACTTCCGCGACTACTTACGCCACACAACCCAGCGCCACTGGAGTGTGCATGACCTGAACGCCCTTTTCGACCGTGTTAGGTCCGGCCGCGCGACTCATTTCCGTGAGCCCGTGCCATACGCTGAATACCTTAAGCTGCTCTGGCAGGTACCATTTGAATGCGCGAAGTGCAAACGAAAACCACCGGAGGTCCAGCTCCATGTAGACCATATAGTGCCGGCTTCGAAGGGCGGCAAATCTACCCGCGCGAATCTGCGGTTTCTGTGCGCGAAACACAACCTCAGGAAATCGAACAAAAGGGAGGAGGGGGAACCATGGCTGGATTTGCAGTAGAAGCTGTCGTGTTGCGACAGAAGGGCCGAGAGCTGTACTGTTTCGGCATGAATAGTGCCGTCCTCAAGAGGATTTCCTACGTTGCTCCACGCGGGGATGAGAGCCCAGAGGAAGTGCAAAGGATGCTGAGCCAGAGGCGGGCAAAGGAAATCGGTCAATATATCAGAACGGAAAACGCCTTGCTGCCCGGCTCCATTGTGGTTAGCCTTACAGATGATGTCTCTATTCAGCCAACGGGGCGTCCCGATGTAAGAGTTGTCAACTTCCCCGATGACGAAGGGTATTTTGCTTACATCATAGACGGGCAGCACCGCCTAGCCGGCTTTGACCACAGTGGAGGCCTCGCTCTCGACCTCCCTGTCGTCGCCATCAACGACGCTGACATCAACCTTAGGGGGAAAATTTTCGCAGATATTAACAGTAAACAGGAGCGTGTCAGCGACGTTCACCTGTTGTCCCTGTACTATCAAATCAGGGACCTGGCACAAGACGAAACGAGCGTCGTTGATGTGGTAATACGGCTGAACAACGACTCTGATTCGCCTCTGCAAGGCAAAATCAAGATGATGACTCACGAGCGTGGCAAGTGGACGAAGAATACGGCCATGAAGAAGTGGCTTGCACCTCATCTGAACCCTGGAGGTGTCTTGGCGAGCAAGACCGTTGCCGAACAAGCAGTCATCATAAAGGAGTATTTCAAGGCGGTGCAAAGGACGTGGCCCGGGGCATGGGCGGACACCCGGCATTTCAGCCTTTCCCGGCCCATCGGCCTCGAGATTGTCTTGGGCCTCTTTGCACCGGTGAAACATCGATGCGACCTCAACGCGGGTCGACAGTATACGGCAGACACCTTCGAATCCCAGATGACGGTACTCCGTGGTGTTGATCTAGAGATCCCTGGCGGAACTTTGTCTCTGGATTGGCAGCGTGGAAGAATGGGACTGATATCAAACCGGGCCGCGCGTACGTTGCTTATCAGAGAACTCACCGACATCCTTCACCGGGCAGACGAGCCCGACCCCGCAGAATGAGAATGCTCGCCCGGCGGGCCCTGCACACTTCCAGAGCCCGGGGCAGCAATCGCACGATAGATCTCTGTTTCGACAGGTCGCACTAGCTTGACCTGCCGGCTTTTCTCACAGTCTGTAATCGGGGAACATCCATAACCCCACGTCAAGGATCTTTCGGCACGCTGCTCTTTACTTCTTTTTCCCTTCCTTGAGAAGGTTTCAACACGGCAGGGGGCCGCTCACCGCGGAGACGGTGCTCAGTCGTTCGGAGGGGAGCTGAGCGAGAAGTATGCGCCGTTTGAACGAGACCTATGGCACATGCGACCGCAGGACGGTGGCGTTGTCGGAGGAAACTGAGTAGGCCGGCATGGAGGCAGGGATGAGGGCGGTGGTTCCCAGCGGGAGGGGCGTCACGCCGTGCTCTGATTCGAGCAGGGCGTCCCCGGCGACGACGTTGAGGATGACAAAGCGGCCGGGGGGCGGGGCGTCGCTGATGGCCCCGGCGAGTTCGAGGACCTGGATGACGAACTTGTCGCATCGGACCGCTTCGTAGCGCCTGCTGGGGCCGTCCTCGAGCAGGGTCCGGTGGCAGGTATTCGTTTCGGGCGGTTCAAACACGATGACGTCGAGGGCGTTCTCGAGATGCAGCTGGCGCGGGTTGCCCTGTTCGTCGGTGCGGTTCCAGTCATAGACTCGGTAAGTGAGGTCGGAGGTTTGCTGTATTTCGGCCAGCACGATGCCGGAACCGATGGCGTGCACCATTCCCCAGGGTATCGTCACCACGTCGCCGGGCTTAGGCTCGAAGGTGTGCAGCCGCTGCTCGAGCCCGGCGTTTTTGATGGCCCGGTCGAAGTTCTGGCGTGTGGTGTCGGCGGTGACGCCGCGGATGAGTTTGGCGCCGGGCTCGGCATGAATGATATACCAGGCTTCCTTCTTCCCGGAGGCGTGCCCGTGTTCGCGGGCGTATTCGTCGCCGGGATGCACTTGGACGGAGAGGGTCTCTGTGGCGTCGATGTATTTCACCAGCAGCGGGAACCGGCCAGATTGGAGTATGGATTCGTCGCCGACTGTGTCCTGTGTTTTTTCCTCAACCAGTTTCCGGAGCGAAGTGCCGGCGAGTGGGCCGTTGAGGACGGTGGTTTCGAACTCCGGATAGTCCGAGATTTCCCAGGACTCGCCGATTCTGGCGTCTGCGGAGAAGGGCTTCGCCAACAGGCGCGCGAGGCGCGAGCCGCCCCAGAGAGGTTTCTGGCGCGGGATGGGCTTGAAAAGGAGCGGGTAGGGAG
>JAUWIN010000033.1 GCA_030605345.1 Candidatus Brocadiia bacterium | reverse complement strand
GCTCGGCGTGGGCACATTGCCCCAAGACGCCAAGGCAAGGGACCTCCACGGTGAGATTATGCCGACACAGGTCTGCCCATCTTATCGACCCGAGAAGGCAACTGGGACGTTGTTTGACCCCCCGGCTCAACTGGTCGGGCGCGGCGTCACAACACTCTTCACCGACTTGACAGACAGCCTGTCGAAGGTCTGCTTCTGCCAGAGATGCGTGAAGAAGTTTGAGGCGTTCGTCAAGGAACGAAACCCCGGGCTGGAGTTTGTCACTCCAACTCAGTTCGCGGCAGCTCCGGACAAGTTCAAGAAACTGTCCGCGTTGTGGAATGAGTTTCGGACGGCACAACTGGCCGACCTCTACTGGAGCCTCCGCAAGCAACTCGACCAGTTCCGCAAGACCGCCGACCCACCGCCTCCGAACGCTTCGCGCCCGCTGAAACTCATGGCGATGGTCCCGACGCCAAGCATCGGCCTCCAGAAAACCGAGACCGGCGCAATGGCAGATTACGGGAAGATGGCCGGGGTGTTTGACCTCGAGATTGTCCGGCCGCAGATGTATCTTGCGGACGGCAGCGGGACGCCGGCGTGGGTCGGATGTGAGGTGGCCAAGCTGATCGAGCTCCTGCCGGCGGGGGGCAAAGCCGGCGTCGCAATCTCCGCCGGCTCATGCGAGAACCGTTCGGCGGTCGCCCCGGTCATCCGGCACTCCGACGTTCGCGACCAGGTGCTGGAAGCCGTCCTCGCCGGAGCGAAAGCCGTCATACTCGAGCCGCTATATGCCGTCGACGGGATGGACATCAAGCAGTTCTCGGAGGCGCTGGGAATGTTGGCACCGTTCGAGAGCATCATTGCCCAGGGCGTGCCGACCAACGTGGTCAGCGCTGCCGAAGGCGAGGCGTCCGTGAGGTGCCTCGACGCGGGCGGGGAGATGCTGGTGCTCGTCGCCGACTACGCCGCCTCGCCCGCGGCGGAGGTTGATCTCGAACTGAAATTTCCCGAACAGCACCAGCGCCAGCCGATGATACTTGTGGACGTGGAGTCCGGCGAAGTCAAGGTGAAACTCCCCGCCGACGCGAAGACGCTGACGGCTCCGCTGAACCGCCGCGCACGCCTGTTCTACCTCGGCCCCCGCAGCAAGCTGCCCATCGAACTGACCGGAAAGAAATAACAGAACTTTCCGCCGCTCACCTCAACAGCCATTGGTGCACGAACGCCCCAATTCACTTGTCAGACCGTATCGATCAAGATAGAATCATTGGAGAGGCCCAGGCTGGTCGTGGACCGGAGCTTATCTGGGGAATCCCGGCTGATTGCGAGAAACATCAGAATTTTCCCCGTGCGGGAATTCCCGCCGAGAAGTACCATACTGCAGAGGTGTCGCTGCAGACTGCTGAAGTGTTACCTCGAGGCAAGAGCATGACAGACATGAACACATGGCAACAACTCACTCATAAGAGGTTTTCTACTGCCCATCCGGACGCAAGTACACAGAATAGACAGACCGGGCGCTTTTATTATGAGTCCTGGAAGAACGCCTCGCAGTCAATGAGAGATGAGCAATTCGACATTTACTTCGGCAAGACGTTCCACTACAAGGACATAAGCTGGGGCAACGTGATGGGGGTAGACGCTTCGGATGAAGCTATCGATTGGTTGTTCAGAGTACAAGATGATTTTGGGATACCCATTTCGCTTACAATGAACCAGATGAACCTACCATTTGAAATCCTTTCTGGCGGCAAAGAGCTGTGGGATGCCTTTATAGATTGGCTGGGCGCATTCTACACACGGGGATTGAGAAGTTGCACGATTTGCAGTCCTCATTTGATGAGGTCCCGGCTGCTTCAACGTGCTTTCCCGGACATGACCTGGAAGAATACTGTCAACCAGATAGTCGATAGTGCGCAAAAAGTAGCCGATTTCATAGCGCTTGGCTACAATTTCATTCAGCTTGACAGATCGTTGAATAGAAGTGTCGATGAGTTAAGAAACATAAGGAAGTATGTTGATGGGTATAATAAAAAAAATAACACGAACGTTGTAACGTGTTTGCTCGTGGCAGAAGAGTGCCTGCCATTCTGTCCGTATAAACGAGAACACGATGACATTCAGACACATCACACCGCACAATTCTATTGGTCCTCTGAACGTCTCGGTAGATTGACGTGTACCACCTGGCGCAACCACCCACATTACGGCGCCTTGCCAAGAGCGGCAACAAACTGCTTTTGGAATAGACGAGAAACCTTCGAGACTTATGGTAGTCTTGTCGATGTGTTCAAATATTCTGGTCGTCTGGTTGGCGAGCGCCCCGACGATAGCGCCCTTGAACATATAGATCCCAAGAATTGTTATTGTGTAATACCGGACCGGATTAGAGACGGAAAATCCACGATTCGTGAAAGGTATCGGCCGACGCAAAGACGCGGTTACTGGATAATTACCAGGGATTCATTTGCTGACATTCTCGATGAAGACTTAGTTCCATTGATGGCTTGGGATTCTTCATTTCGCGACATTAAGCACCCAGCCAAGGGGCCCCCAGGTCACAATGAATTAGATGCATTTCGTCAATTTACCAAGGGGCACTTCTGGAATAGTGAGAAATACTACGACCTTGAAAAGACACTGATGAATTGCAGGAATCAGTGTTGGAAATGCCATAAGTGTGAAGATGTGTATGGTGTTCCTCGCATAGATTCATTAGTAGGCCTCCCTCCCGCTCCGCCAAGCGAGCCGTCTCGTACGTCGGACCGCACCGTTACCTGGTCGTCTATCAGAGACCAAACACTAAAAAAATAGCTCCATTACCTACGCTCACCTCAACAGCCATTGGTGCACGAATGCCCCCGCGAGCCAGACGCCGAAACTTACCGACAAAACAATCGGCAGCGAAAGGTGCTTGCTGAAACAGACCAGCGCCGCAACATAGAACAGGATGCTGGGCAGAATTCCCCACAGCGCCCCGTGGGTGTAGTTGAACATCAACTCGTCGTTGCCGGGATTGTCGGAATACACCCATAAAAGAACGACCAGCCCCGTAAGCGGCATGGTCGCAATCAGCCCGGCGAGGGTGGGGAACTTCCTGGCGATCTGGCTGGCCGCAACGATGACCAGCACACTCAGTGCGAGTTTGACGAGGAAACGCACTTCGATTTGCCGCCCTTATATCAATGAATGGATGTAGGTTTCGACCTGGGTGTGCGCGGTTCGAACTCGAGCAGAGCTGCCCGCCGGTCCGCACGGCCAACTAATACGAAGGAGGCGTCACCCGGAGCCCCACGTGCTACCGTCGGTTCTCACGTCCACGCCCGTGCTACTTGTCGCTAATCCTCGGGTCGGATTCAATCGTCAGGATGCGCTCCTTGGCCTTTTTAGCTACCTCGGTGTCGGGGGCGACCACGAGGATGCGTCGGTAAAGGCGCAGGGCGTGTTTGTAATCCTTGCTCTCCTCCGCGCGCTGTGCGTCCTCCCACATGTTCTCGGCGAGGGCGAGGGCGGTCTTTGGCGGCTTGATTACCCACCGCTCCGGCGTGCCTTCGTCTTCCGCCTTGTGGCACAGGTTTGCCCCAGGCACGATCTGCTTCTCGATTTTCAGTCCGGCGCAGGACCAGTATAGTTTTATCGGGTCGCTGTCACCCTCAGGCAGGCTCTGGCCCTGGAAGTATTCCAGGATGATGCGGTGCTTCCCGGGCGTCAGGGTCGCAGTGGCCGTGCGGTGCGCCGCGGCGATGTCTTCCGGACAGGCATACCAACTGTTCACGAGCACGTCGTCGTCTATCTGGAGGCGGCAGCCGTCGTCCGCCCAGACCTCAAACACGAACGTGTTCTCCCCCTTGCCAGGCACGTCGATGTAGCCGACCCACCGCACGCTGAACCATCCGCTTCGGACGAACAGGTGGTTGACCAGCGGCTCGACTTGAGTGTATTTGAATTTAGTGAAGGTACACGCCACCGGGTCGGCGAGTGGTGTGTCGGTATCGTCCGGCCACAGGCCGTTCCAGTTGGTGGCGTCCTTATAGTAATGCGCGGCCAGCCCCGCCTTGTATTCCTCCGCGGCGGCCGAGGCCCCGGCCGAAAGAACAAGGATACAACCCAGCACACAGATGGCTCCGTTCAGCAGTTTCATTTTCGCGTCCTCCTAAGATTATTTCTTCGACACCCTTTTGGACTGCTTCTCTGCGGCATTGTTTTTCTTGACCGGATAATCAGGAAACGGGTCGATTTTCAGTTCGGTGGCGGCGGTCTTTGATTCCTCCTTTTTGATGACCTCGACCCCTTTTGCCCGCTTCTTGGGGGCGGTCACGAACCTTAGCAGCCTCTTTTTCGCGGGCCTGATGCCAGTCTCCCTTTCTTCTTTCCTGACTTTCTTTTTGAGTTCGCAGCGGGCCCTCTTGATGGCCTCGGCAAGTTCTTCATCCGTCGGCAGGTCACCACTTATCTCGATGCCCTCCCGGCCTGCCTTGAGCTCGTCGCGCCGAACCACGTCCATATGGCCCTTGTGGATGTAACTGACGTAGTCCTTCGTCAACTTGTAAATCTGTACCTCCTTCTTGGTGCCGTCCTTGAGAACGACGGTGTCGGCGAGGCACAGCGGGGTGAGCCAAGCGACCAGAGCCCATACAGCCATAATCCGCATCAGCACAAAACATCCTCCCTCAGCCGGAGGACCTTCTATTCTTACATTATACCACTTATCTTAATTATAGAAGAAAAAACCCCGCAGGTTACAGAAAAACTTTTGCGGGACAAATATATCCCTACACCGGTCGTTCTCCTGCATGCCACCTGCATGTCGAAGGTGCGCCTTGAATGGGAGAAACGCAAGACCCGCGCCATCAGGCACGACACCCTGTCGGATTCAACGAAGCCCAGCCGCCCCGCCGCGCGCAAGCGCCATCCAGAAGTAATGTTGCCGCCACAACTCCCCATATCTGCGGAATTTACATGCCCGCTCGGTGCCAGGCACCGAGCTTTCCGGCTGCACCGGTTGCTCCTCGCCAGCGATAGTCGAGCTATTCAGCCAGTATGCTTCGAGAAAGCTTCGGCGAGTGCCGCTGCCGCCTGTGCAGGCCTGTGGCGGCCCAGGCGAGGGAGGTCGCCCTTCTTCCTCGTGTTAAGTAGCATATCATGCAGCTCAAGCGGCGGAATGTGGAGGCCGGAACGCCTGTTGAACTCTGCGGCAAAGGTGTCGATATACGCACCCTTGAGCCGATCAACCGTCAGCCCCCAATGAAGATATAGCCCCACCACGATTGCATATTCTACTGTTCCCTGCTTAAACGATTTCATCCTGTAATCCTCCAATTACCATGAAATGAGATGCGAGCGAAGAGCTAAACGGTCCTTCCAGTATCGCGCGAGGTTCTTCCCTTTCAAGTAAACCTCGCAAACGAGGCGGCCACGGTCCACTCGGTAGGCTTTTCCGAGCTCCACTTTTTTATAAAGGATAAGGTTGCGGAGCCAAGTTGCCGCAGCTTGACCTCCCGGCTCGTCGAGTTCCGGCGCATCATAGCCAGCAGGGCGCACACGGGAACCACTCTCGCCGTTCCATTCCCAGTTTGGTGAAACATCGAATGTGTCACCGTCAACAACTTGCGTTACAGTAAACATAACCATTTTCTCTTCTCCATACTTTTTAAAAATACCCCTTGCACTTCGCCCTCGAAGTGTTGCATAATGCAAAAAGAGGCAAGCCTCAAGTCTCTCATAATGTGGACGGGGGCGCCTCGGTTTTCTGGCTGGCTAGGTGCTACCACACCTAGTCAGCCGTTTTTTTGTCAATCATAGACGTTACCTCCAATGCCATTGTTTTCGTGCTCATTTCAAGTTTCACCACCAAGCTCGAAGTAGAACGTGTTCTCCGCACTCTCGAATTGGCTTAGATCGAACGTACGCCTCTCTCCCTGATCTTTTTTATCTTTGTAATTAATATCGTGGTAGTCAAAGAAGGACCGCGCAGAAATTGCGAAGTTACCAGGTCTCTTCAGGACCTTCATAGCACCTTTTGCTGGCTCCTCCTTGTGGAAGCGAATTGCCACGACTTGATTTTCGGAATCAAATAGCAATTGAGCCCAGTAGAACTGCTCCAAGCTGTATTTCGCCTTCGCGCCTTCGTTGAACCCAATCTGCCCGTTATTCCGAATTGTGACCCTCGCCCGGTAGCTTCTGCCAACCTGGTCAAACAACACAAGATTCAGGTCGCGCATCGTATCACACCCCCTAGTTTACTCTCCGCAATTATAACCAAGAACGCACCTGTATCAACATAATTATACCCAGGAACGCACCTACTGTCAAGCGTTTTTTTGTCGATCTTTTAGCCCTCTCGTTCGCCACTGATGCTCACCCGACAACCCGATAAGCCCCCATGCTGCCAGCGACCGCTTCCCGGCCATAACGTATGCCATTGTGCTGTTGACTCTTACGGTAAGGCCACCGTCAACTGTGAGAGAAACGCCTTGTGGGGCCCACGCGCCCTGGCGCCAACTGAGATTCCCCCTGACCGCGCGGGGGGATTCCACACCCCACACGCGCGCCACAACGCCTCATGCGACACAGCCGACGGTTCCAGCGCGGCATGTGGCGCGCGATGCCGTGCGAGGCGTTTGCTCTTATAAAATAAGACAGAGACCTGCACACCTTCGGGCCGCGCCAAGCACACCTCAGCCAAACACGACCTCGCCCTTCTTCGCATCGACTTTGACGGTGCTGCCTTCGGGGTAGGCGCCGTCGAGGATGCGGAGGGAGAGGGGGTTCGGAATGCGCTGCTGGATGACGCGCTTGAGTGGCCGGGCGCCGTAAACGGGGTCGTACCCCTCCTCGGCAATCAGTTCGCGTGCGGCTGCGGCGCCTGAGACCTTCGGCAGCTTGTCGAGTTCGCTGATGGCGCCCGCCTTCAGCGCGGCGACGTCGGCGCCGAGTTTCTGGAGAGTGGGGACGACCGCGCCGCCTTCCTGCGCCAGGAGTGCGACCAGCGCGTGGAGCGAATCAACCTGCTGGTGGCCGGATTTTTCGGCGAGGGACTGCGCTTCTTGTATCGCCTCCTGCGCCTTGAGCGTAAACTTATCAAACCTCATCTTTGCGTCCTCCCGGACACAGTCTGCTTGTCAGTCATGGCGCCTCCACAGTGCCCGGCTGGAGATGGGCGGGTTCTGAAACCGTAAAGTTCGGGGTCGATGTCGCGCGGCAGTTGCGGGCCGTGGTGACTTTCCGGGTTCGTGTTTCCCTACCCCGCAGCACGCCGGGGGCCGGGGTATTCTTTCACTTCAAAGTCGGCGTCTATGATGTCGTCGCCCTTTTTCTTCTCGCCGCCTTCGGGTTCTCCCTCGTCCTTCTGCTGTTCGGCCTGCTCTTCGCCCTCCTGCTCGGTCTGCGTGCTCGCTTCCTGTTGCTGCTCGGCCTGGGATTTGTATAGCGCCTCGGCGAGTTTGTGTGAGGCCTGCGGGAGTGTTTCCACTGCGGCCTTGATGGCTTCCACGTCGTCGCCTTCCTTGACTTTTTTGAGTTCTTCGAGGGCGGATTCAATGGCAGACTTGTCGTCGGCGCCGATCTTATCACCGTGTTCCTTGAGTGTTTTTTCGGTGCTGTAGGCGAGTTGGTCGGCGGAGTTTTTGGTCTCGGCGGCCTGGCGCTTTTTCTTGTCTTCGTCTGCGTGTTCCTCGGCCTCGCTGGCCATTTTCTGGACCTCTTCCTTCGAGAGGCCGGAGGAGGAGGTAATCTTGATGGACTGTTCCTTTCCGGTGCCTTTGTCCTTGGCGGAGACGTTGAGGATGCCGTCAGCGTTGATGTCAAAGGTTACTTCGATCTGCGGCATGCCGCGCGGTGCGGCGGGTATGCCGGCAAGTTGGAATCGGCCGAGGGTGCGGTTGTCTATGGACATTTCGCGCTCGCCCTGGAGCACGTGGATGTCCACGGCCGGCTGGTTGTCGGCCGCGGTGGTGAAGGTCTCGTTCTTGCTGGTGGGGATGGTGGTGTTGCGCTCGATGAGTTTGGTCATCACGCCGCCGAGGGTTTCGATGCCGAGCGAGAGTGGTGTAACGTCGAGCAGCAGCACGTCGGTCACTTCGCCTGTCAGCACTCCGGCCTGTATCGCGGCGCCGACGGCAACGACCTCGTCCGGGTTGACCCCTTTGTGGGGGTCCTTGCCGAACACATCCTTGACCAGCGCCTGCACGCAGGGCATCCTGGTCGATCCGCCCACCAGGATGACCTCGTCTATGCGGTCCTTGGAGAGTTTGGCGTCTGCTAGCGCCTGCTGGCAGGGTTTGCGCATTTTTTCAATGATAGGGTCGGCGAGTTCCTCGAGTTTGGCGCGGGTGAGGCTCATCTGGAGGTGCTTGGGGCCGGAGGCGTCGGCGGTGATGAACGGCAGATTGATGTCGGTCTGGACTTGGGTTGAGAGTTCGCACTTCGCCTTCTCACAGGCTTCCCTGAGCCGCTGGAGCGCCATCTGGTCTTTTCTCAGGTCGATGCCCTGTTCTTTCTTGAATTCGTTTGCGACGTGGTCGATGAGGACCTTGTCGATGTCGTCGCCGCCGAGGTGGGTATTGCCGTTGGTGGACTTGACCTCGAACACGCCTTCGCCTACTTCCAACAGCGATACGTCGAATGTTCCGCCGCCGAAGTCAAACACGGCAATGGTCTCGTTAGACTTTTTCTCCAGCCCGTATGCGAGCGAGGCGGCAGTGGGCTCGTTGATGATGCGCTCGACCTTGAGTCCCGCTATCTGGCCGGCCTCCTTTGTCGCCTGGCGCTGGCTGTCGTTGAAGTAGGCGGGGACCGTGATTACTGCGTTCTTAACTTCTTCGCCGAGGTATTCTTCCGCTGCCTCCTTGAGGTTTCGGACAACCAGCGCCGAGATTTCGGGCGGGGTGTATTCCTTGCCGCGGATCTTGACCTTGACCAGTTCCTCTGGGCCGCCGGTGACTTCGTATGGGACGCTCTTCTCTTCGGCGCTGACCTCGTTGTGGCGGCGGCCCATGAAGCGCTTGATGGAATAAACGGTATTCGTCGGGTTGGTGACCGCCTGGCGCTTGGCCTTGTTGCCCACCAGGCGCTCGTCTGCGTCGGAGAACGCCACGTCGGACGGGGTGAGTCTGGCACCATCGACGTTGTTAATCACCTTCGGCGTGCCGCCTTCCATCACGGCCACCACCGAGTTTGTCGTTCCGAGATCAATACCGATTGTCTTAGCCATCGAAAACCTCCTTGTCTGAACTTTCCTGCTCGTGTCAGGTTGTGACTTTCAACCTACGCTACCCTGATGCAAAGCAAAGCGCATGCCAACCGCCGAGCGAATAGCCCGGCCACGGTGCGATTTGCGTAACATCCGGTCACGCCAGCGCTTAGGTGTCCTGTGGCTGGCGTCCTGCGTCTATCGGAGCGGACAAGAACGCCCACAACCGCCAAAATGGCAGTGCCACCCCGCCAACGTGGCGGCGTTCGAACCGCCCGCAACGCAGATACATCGATTCCGCCGGGTCTTTGACCGGCGCCTCGGCCCGCAGTAAAATCAGAGCATGGAATGGACGCGTTCAACCAAGAAGAAGTTGGCGTCTAAACTCAAGGCTCTCAAGCCGTTCGACCCGTACCACTCGGCGCTCTGCACGTGCGGGCCGAAACTGCCCCTCAACGTTTATACCGGCTGCGGATACGAATGCCTATACTGCTACACCAGCAGCTACTCACGCGGGCGCTGGGGCCGGGACTCCGCCGCCTGGGGGCCGAGAGCGGATGTGGTGAGGCACCTGGAGCGCGACATCACCAGGATGGATGCCGACAGCGAGCTTACCGGGCTGAAGGACCTCCCCGTGGTGCTATCGCTCTCGTCCGACCCGTACCCGCAGACCCCGCGTGTCTCCGAGGCGAAACTTTGCCTGACGCGGCGGTGCATCGAACTTCTTGCGGGCGCCGGTTTCGCACTGTTGATGCAGACAAAGTCCGACCTGGTCACGCGGGACTTCGACGTCCTGCCGGCCGAAAAAACGGTCGTGGGTATGACCATAACTACCCTCGACCGGACCCTCGCGCGCAAACTGGAACCGTATGCGCCCGCTCCATCGGCGCGAATAGAGGCGCTGGCAACCGCCGCCGAACGGGGCTTTGCAACCCTGTGCCGGATCGACCCGCTTGTGCCGGGGGTGAACGATACCGCGAGACAGGTTGAAGACCTGACAAATGAACTTGCGGCGGCAGGTGTCAATCAAGTAGTATCTAGCACGTTCAAGAAGCGTCGGGACAGTGCGGCGAGGTTTGCGTCAGTCTCCGGCGGATTTCCGGAAGCTGCCGCTTCGAGTGAGCATCTGTATGAACCGAACGAAGTGTCCGGATACCGATACATTATCGAGCCGGAACGCAGGCGGCGAATGCAGATGGTCAAGGCAATCGCCGAATCGCACGGGCTGGAGTTCTCCTGCTGCCGGGAGGGAATGCCCGAACTCAACACCCGCTCGTGCGACGGGCAGCATTTGCTGCGGCGGCCAGCAGCGGGCGTCTTTACTGATGACCGCGCGCCGGTGACAGAACCCAAGTAACTCAAGCAGGGGAACCATTGGCGCTAGCTGACGACATTATCAACAACCTCCGCGGCTACTCCAAGGCGATGTATTCGACTTGGTTCCACTATAAGCCGGCGCGGATTCTGCTCGACGCCGGCGAAGGTGTAAGTTCCTACATGGAAAACTTCATCTTCGGTATCGAGGACGTATTCCTCTCGCACGGGCACTACGACCACATCGGCGGGATCGGCGGGGTCATCCATTCCCGGGCCTCGGCCCGCGGCGACAAGGAAAAGCCGCTCAAGGTCCACTACCCGCGCGGCGACGGCATGATCCAGCTGCTGAGCCAATACGTTGCCAGAATCTCGGAGAACGTCAGATATGACCTCGAATGGATACCCATTGAGGCGGGCCAGGCGGTCTCGCTGGGCACGGGCAGGGAGCGCGGCTCTCTCAGCGCTTTCCCTGTCGCGCACTCCGCGCACACGGTCAACCTCGGATACAGGCTGTTTGAGCGCCGCAGGCACCTGAAGCCCGAACTGGCCGGCCTCTCGGAAACAGAAATCGCCCGAATATCAAGGGAGAAAGGCCAACAAGCGGTAAGTGAAGAATACGAGCAGACCCTCCTGGCCTACTGTGGCGATTCCGCGCCGGTGGACCCGGCCGAGGTGCGCGGCGCCGTGGTCCTGATGCACGAGGCCACGTTTATTGACCCAAGTGACCGCGACAACCAGGCACACAGCACCGTCGGCGAAGCACTCGACGTCGCCAGAGAAGCGGACGTCGGGTCACTCGTCCTGATGCACATCTCGACGCGCTACCCCAAGCGCCAGATCGAGCATATGATCGGAAAAATCGCCCGCGACCGGAAGTTCGACCGCCCGCTTACCATGGTGATGGCCCGTTACTTCACCACGATCCTAGGCCCGGGCGGACAAGAGGTAAAACCTTCACCACGGATAAACACGGATAAACGCAGATAAGAAAGAAAGCAATCCGCAGGTACAGGGCGGGCTTGGGCAACTTGCCTATCGCTGTTCAGTCTGGCGTTCCCGGAACCGCCGCGATTCGCTTGTTGGATATCTTCAAACACCTACGTAGAGACCTTGACTATACCGAAGCCGATCGACCTGGTCCTCACCTTCCTTTTCCTTTGGCTCTGGTTCAACTGGAGCAGACCGACCGACAAAGGCGGCCAGTGGCGGGAACAGAGAAACTGAACCGAGTTAGAGCACCCCGTCGCCCGACCACAAGGGTACCAAGGCCTGCACCTTGAGCCACTTGAAAGAAACTCACAGCCTGCTGTTTGATGGACTGGTCAGAATCACCTACTTCGTCTTTGAAGTGGTCGTGCCAGTGAGAGGCAACGTCAGTCGTGGTGAGCGAATCCTCTTGCCTGTGAGCAGCGCGTTCTGCTCGCGCGAAAGCAGGTTCATCCTTTTGTCAGGTTTTCTTCGTCTTTGCTGCGCGCTTTTTTCGCAGCAGCGGAACCAGACAACGCAAAGCCTTATTCACAGATTCCGAGTCTGGGAAATACGCTCGAATATCGGGTTCGAGAACAACTGCACCCTCTTTTGGCATCACATCCTTGGTGACAGTTGTCCCATCCGCCTTATGAACAATAACCGTATACCCAGTTTGCATAGCTCTGTAATGCTTGCCACGCACTCCGCCTGTGAAATCATATTTGCCGCGCATGTTGTTCTCCTCTGCCTGTTTCATCTTAATTGGTCCCTTCTTCATAAAGTTTCCGTTCCGACGAGGTTGCCTTACGACAACTGATAATACGTATGTTCGCGCCGCGTTCGGTATAAACCACTACCAGTACATGGCCCATATCGGAAGCACCAATATCAACATACCGTTGCTCCACCACTGAATGGTCGGGGTCAGGTATGGTAATGGGAAAGGGATCGGTGAAAACCGTTGCAGCTTCATCAAAACTGACTTTGTGCTTCTTGAGATTCGCTTTAGCTTTTTCTTCGTCCCACTCAAAGCTCAGCTTCATTATGGTTCCTTTGAACCGTGCAGATGAGTCTGCCGCGGGTGCCGCGCTTGGTGTAGATAAGTCGGAAATACCCACAGCCGTGACTTCCGGCTTTTGAGGCTGCGACCATTTTGCTCCTGCGACATGGAGTTGTCAACAAAAAGGTCTTCTCCCCGCAACACTGAATCACTAAAATACTGACAACATGGACCTGTTTGAAGAACCCGAAAAAGAGCGCGCGGAGAAGCCGGACGTTCCAAGGCCACTGGCGGTCAGGATGCGCCCGCGCACCCGGGACGAATTCGTCGGGCAGGAGCACTTCTTTGCGCCCGGCAGGCTGCTGTGGCGGATGCTGAAGGCCGACCGGCTGATGTCGGTCATCTTCTACGGCCCGCCCGGCACCGGTAAGACCACCCTTGCCAGGGTCATCGCCGAACACACCCGGGCGGCGTTCCACGCCCAGAACGCCGCGGCGTGCGGCGTCGCAGAAATCCGCGACGCAATCGCCCGGGCAAGAGACCGCCGCCAGATGCACGGCCGCCGGACCGTCCTGTTCATCGACGAACTGCACCGCTTCAATAAGGCGCAGCAGGACGTGCTCCTGCCCGACGTGGAAGAGGGAACGGTAATCCTGATCGGCGCCACCGCCCACAACCCGTTCTTCACCATCACCTCGCCGCTGGTGTCCCGCTCACAGATATTCGAGTTCAAGCCGCTCACCGTAGAACACATCAGGAAAATCGTTCTGGACGCCCTGGCTGATGAGGAGCGCGGCTTCGGCAGGAAAAAGGTCAACGTTGCGGAGGATGCGCTCGACTTTATCGCCCAGGTCTCCGACGGCGACGCCAGGCGGGCGCTGAACGCGCTCGAAGTCGGCGTGATGACCACAAAGCCCGACGCCGACGGCATCATCAACTATACGCTGGCCGTGGCCGAAGACTCCATCCAAAAGAAGGCCGTGGTTTATGACCGTGACGAGGATTCCCATTACGACGCCGCCAGCGCGTTCATCAAGAGCATGCGCGGCTCGGACCCCGACGCGGCGTTGTATTGGATGGCCCGGATGCTCGAAGCGGGCGAAGACCCGCGTTTCATCGCGCGTAGGCTGGGCATCTGCGCCGCCGAAGACGTCGGCAACGCCGCCCCGCTCGCACTGGTGCTCGCCAACGCCGCGCTCCAGGCCGCCGAGTTCGTCGGCCTGCCGGAGGCAAAAATCCCGCTCGCCCAAGCCGTCACATACGTCGCCACGGCACCGAAAAGCAACGCCGCATACATCGGCATCAGCAAAGCCGAACAGGACGTCAAGGAGGGCAGGACACTCCAGGTCCCCCAGCACCTCAAGGACGCCCACTACCCCGGCGCCCAGCAGCTCGAGCACGGCAAGGGGTATAAATACGCGCACGACTACGAAGGGCACTTTGTAGAGCAGGACTACCTGCCGGCGGACAGGATTTATTACGAGCCATCCGGCGAAGGGCACGAAAAGGAAATCAAGAAAAGACTGGACGAATGGAGATTACGCAGAAAGCGGAAGCGCGAAGAGAAGCAGAAAGGCGCATAAACCGGCTGCCGCCGGAGGAGCGACGGCGAAAAAGTCAGGCCGCCTGCGGGCGCACGTCATCGTGACAGAGTCAGCGCTGGTCCGCTGCCCCAGCCCGCCATAGTAGCCCAAACACCGCCCCGCACGCCAAGCAGCCGAAGACGAGCAGCGGCGCCAGGAGCGGCGCACCGGAGGCCACCCCGCCAGCCGCCCAGAACGGACAGACCGCAGCCGCCCAGCAGGGCGAATGCCCCCCCTCCTCATAAAGCAGATACGCAGCAAGCGGCACGGCCGCCGACACAAAATACGCACCGGGATAATACCACCGCCGCGCACCCGGTAGGCGTATCAAGGCGCCGCCAGACATCCCGATGAACAGCACCACTAACTGGCTCCCGGTTACGTCGGCGAAGTCCGCCTCGGCCGTCCGCAGCGTGACCAGGACCAGCGGAGCCGAAAGCAGCAGCATGCCGACAAGCCGGGCGCACGCGGCAGCCACGCCGCAGAAGCGACCTTCTACATGGCGCCGCTCGAACAACGGCCAGAGGAACACCAGGAAAAAAACCTGCCCGACCACCAGCGCCACGTAGGAGGCTTCGACCTCCACGGGAGAACGGAGCCTCTCGACCGACAGCACTCCCAACAGGGCCACGCAAACCGCGGCAGAACACACCGCCAGCCACACCATCGCCGCACCAGCCCACAGGCCGAAACCCGCGCTCTTTTCGCCGGACCACACCTGCTTCTCCCTCTTCGAGCCTCAGGGGCGCCTGGGCGAGCGCGCTCCAAACAGCATCTGCTGCGCCGGCACCAGCCGCGAAGGGCTGCCGGGGAGCGTCACGTCCTTGCGGACAAACGCCGGGATGTCCAGGTTCTCACCGTCATACACCGTCGGATCACCGACCTTGAAGAACGGGGATTCCGTGGGCAGAGTTCGGCTTCCCTCCTTCGAGCTTACCGCTCGCCCTTCGAGTTTTCCGGCGATGATGGTGGCCCGAATCTCATCCAGGTCCTCGCCGACCGACACACCGCAGCCCACCTCCGCCCTGGGGAACAGATGCTCCAGCACGGGCAGCACCCGGAGCGCGTCATTCAGCGGCATGTCCCGGTCACCGGCGACGTGCGCCAACACCGAGCCCGCCGTCTTGAGTTCAGCGGGCGGGGCAAGTGCTTTTTTCGCGGCATCGCGCAGCGCATCTTCGACCGTCTTTCCGGCGCCGGCGCCCACGGTAGCCCTCTGATGGCCGGACAATACCGCGGCCACGTCGGCGAAATCCATATCCATAGCATCGTCAGCGGCGGCCGCGGCAAGCAGCCCGCGCACCGAGGCGGAGAGCCGCCGGGTCCAACTATCCAGGGCTTCGCTCAGCGTCGCCGCCGCGCCCGCATGCTGGCCAGCCGGAAACAGCACGGTTGCATCGGCGCACTTGACGATTTCCTTCGTCAGCCGCCCTGACGACTCGCCCTTATGTGGCGAGCGCGATAGAAGCGGCTCCACCAGCACCGCCACCGTCAGCATCCCCATGTCCTGAGCGAGGCTGATTAGTTCCGGCGCAAACCAACCTTCCCGACCGGCGACCGACCCCAACGCCGCCAGCATCTGCGCGCCAGCGAGCGCCGCCTTCAGCTCGTCGCACTGCCCGGCGTGCCGCCGGATGCGGACACCCCCCGGCGACGCCGAAATGGCGCGTGTGGGCGAGGCGGTGAGGAACAGCTTGCTCACGACGTCCGGCAGGCCGTCTATGCGGTGGACTATCGAGGCGCCGTCACGCCCCACCCCGGCGAGGACAATCCTCTCACAGGCCGCTCCGGAGGGCTCAAATTCTTTGCTCTTTGCCAACCGCGACCTCCTCAGAATAGTTGTCTCAGCCAGCC
The DNA here is from genome assembly GCA_030605345.1 of Candidatus Brocadiia bacterium. Classification (GTDB taxonomy): domain Bacteria; phylum Planctomycetota; class PUPC01; order PUPC01; family PUPC01; genus JAUWIN01. Next base: position 6,043 of record JAUWIN010000033.1, on the reverse strand, counting down.
CAGCAGTTTTCCCGCCCGGTTAGCTGCTGAGGCTGGCGGTGCCTGCCGGTTTCTGGCTCGTATTCCCGCCTGTATTATGCCGGCGGCTGTCGCCATTTCGGGCCCCATTGCTCCTGATTCGTTGTCGAGTGTCGGCCTGCCCGTGCGGGTGGGACAGCCGAGTACGGTTTCGGCCAGGGCAACCAGGCCCGGTATGCGGCTGGTTCCGCCGGTAAGCACAGCGCGGATGGTCGCCGGCCGCACGCCGGCACGCAGCAGCTCGCGCCGCGCAATCCCGAGGATCTCGCGAACGCGGCAATCGACGATGGCGTGGAGTCGGTGCGGCTCGACGGATAAGATGCCGGGTTTTGCGAGGGGCTGAAACATAATGGTTCCGGGTGGCGGTGCCCCGATGGTGGCGCGTTCCTCTTTCAGCCTGGCCGCGTCGGCCAGCCCAAGGTTCATCCCCACCGCTATATCACTTGTTATGTGGTCTCCGCCGACCGGAATGACCGACGAAAATACTGGGGCGCGGTCGCGGTAGAGCATGATGCCGGTGGTCCCGGCGCCGATGTCGATGACTGCGGCTCCCAGTTTTTTTTCGTCGTCGCTCAGTGTCGCCTCGCCCGCCGCGTAGGGGGCGAAAACGTATTCCTCGATTTTGTATTTGGCAGCGTCAACGGATGATGCCAGGTTTTCCACCGGGCTGCGTGCGTCGGTGATGATGTGGACTTCCGCCTCCAGTCGTGCGCCGCGCATCCCCTCGGGCTGGCGCACGTGCCGAACGTCGTCCACCGCATAAGAGCACACCAGGCTGCCCACGGTGACGGTGTCTTCGCGGGCTGGGACGCGCCGTGCGGCGCCGAGAACCTTGTGGACGTCTCTGGCGGTGATGGTTCGTTCCTCCCGGGTGATGCCGACACAGGCGCGGTTGTTGAAGAAGCCGGTGTGCCGGCTGCCCACGCCGAGGAACAGGGTCTTGACCTCGACCCTCGCCTGCTCCTCGGCGGAGTTGATTGCACGGTTGGCGGCATAGGCGGCGGCGGGGAGCTCGACGACTTCGCCGCGCCGCACGCCGCGGGACGGCTCTGCGCCCCGGCCGACGACTCTGACGCCGCCGTCGGTCAGTTCGGCGATGAGGCACCGTGTGCGGAATGAGCCGACATCCAGCGCTACCACGAACTCGCTATCCGTTGTCTCCATTCGTGCCGTATCTCCTGCTGACTACTACTCGTCCGGCGAAGCGGAGGTCGAGCGTCCGGTTGCTGGTGGGGTTGCCTTCTGCGAGGAACCGCTCGAACTTGGCTATCTTCTCCTCGACCGGCAGTTCGCCGGGCTTGTCGGTGCCGGGTGCTCGGCCCCACTCGATTACGCAGTTGTTCTCGGCGAGCACCAGGAACTCGCTCTTGGTCCGGTCGAGTCGGCCTTCGTAGTTGCTCACGTCCACCGCGGTGATGTTGACCGAGTTCTTTATGACATTGCTGCTTTTCAGAACCCCAACAATCTCGATGGCGTGGAGAACCGACCGCTCCGGCCACGGCCTGCCCGGCGGCGGAGGTGCGGCGCCGGTGCCGGTGATGAACGGGACGTTCAGGCCCGGCTGCGGCCAGTGCTGATAGGTCTTGGGCAGTCGGACCGCGTCCTCCCCCACAAGGTAATACCTGAGTCCCCGCCGGGCGCCCAGTGCCACCGCCGCCCTGGGCCAACGTATCAGAATGCTCGCCTCAACACGGTTGGGAAACTGCTTCTTGACCCACCGGACCTGCTTCACCCAAGGGCACCGCTGGTACCCATCCGCAATCTGTTGAAGCAGGGATTTCTCCAGAATGCTCGCACCCTCAGCGAAGGCACAGGCGCGGTTAATCTGCTTTTCAAACCCCTTCTCCCACCACTGGGGCTTGGGCTCGGGCAGGGCCAGCTTTGGCGCCACAACACGATACTTCTCCGATGCCACGACATACGACCTGCACAGGTACAGCCCGCCGACGCACAAGGTAAGGAGCACGACGGAGGGCAGCACCCAGGTGACAAACGGCCGCCAGGCAGCGGAGAGCAAATCCAACAGCCTCTCGCGATGACCTGGCCCCGACGACTTGACTCTTACTGCCTGTCGTCTCTTGCCCATTGGCTGGCTCCTTCAGGTTTCATGTCCGAGCGGACTCTGCGCCCCACGGCGCGGCGGGCGATGGTCTCGCACAGTTCGGGGAGCTCAATGCCGGCGGCCCGCGCCGCGTCGGGGACAAGGCTGGTCGCGGTCATGCCCGGAATCGTGTTCACCTCCAGGACGAACGGGGTGTTATCCTCCGACAGTATCATGTCCACCCTCGATATGTCACGGCAGCCGAGCGCCCGGTGTGCGGCCAACGCCCCCGCCCTGACCTCCTCGGCCACACCTTCGGGCAGGTCGGGGGGGATAACGTGCTTGGTGACGCCTTCGGCGTACTTGGCATGCTGGTCAAATATCGGGCCGGGATATACCAGTTCGATGATAGGCAGCGGCTGGCGGCCCAGTATGCCGACGGTCAACTCCCGTCCCCTGACCAGCTGCTCGACCAGCGCCCGGCTGTCAAGGGCGAAGCACGTTTCCAATCCGCTCATTGCCTCGGGGACGGACGATGCGACGGTGACGCCGATGGTCGAGCCTTCGCGCGCGGGCTTCACTATCTGCGGAAAGCCAATGCCGACCACGGCGGCGTGCCTTTCTTCCTCGTGGCTGTTTTCGTCGAGGACCACGAACGGCGGAGAGGGGATGCCAGCGACGGCGAAACGTTCCTTGGCCGCCGGCTTGTCCATCGCCAGCCGGCTTGCCTCCACCCCCGAACCGGTGTATGGGATGCCGCGCATCTCCAGCAGAAACTGGACCTGGCCGTCTTCGCCGAATGGCCCGTGTAGTGCGATGAACGCCAGGTCGCAGTCGATGTCGTCCAGTTGGTCGAGCTTGCGGCCGCGGATATCCAGCGGTCTGACAGAGTGGCCGCGCTGTTTCAGCGCTGCTGCGACGGCCCCGCCGGTTTGTAGCGATACCTCACGCTCGGCCGAATCGCCGCCGTATAACACTGCGATGTTCAATTTGTTCGCCACGCTGCCGTGCCCCAAAAGGTCAGTTCCACAACTCAATTTCGAGTTCGAGGTTGATGCCGAAGGCTTTTCGCACCCGTTCTTTGATTGTGTCGATCAGCGCCCTGACGTCGCAAGTGGTGGCGCCGCCTTCGTTGATGATGAAGTTCGCATGCCTGTCGGAGACAACCGCCCGGCCGACTCGTTCGCCCTTCAGGCCGGCGAGGTCGATGAGTTCTCCGGCGGCGCAGCCATCGGGGTTCTTGAAAATACACCCGGCGCTCAACGCCGCCAGAGGCTGGGTCTGCGTCTTCTCTTTCAGGACGGACATCCTGGTCTCGGCGATCTCGACCGGGTCCTTTTCGGTGAGGTCGAATTCGGCGCGGAGAACGACCTCACCCCTGAGTTCCGAACGGTGGTAGCCCAGCCCTAATTTGTCCGGTGTGCGCCGGTGAACGGAACCGTGCCGGTCGAGCGTGGTGACAGAGCGGAGCGGGGACGTTATCGACCCGTATTTGCCGCTGGCATTGGTCGCTACTGCCCCGCCCACGGTGCCCGGTATCCCTGCGAGATGTTCCAGCCCGCTCAGGCCCCAGTGCTCCGCCCTGCGCACAAGCCGTGGGAGCGGGGCGCCCGCCTCGCATATCACCCGGCTGCCGGAGCGGGATATGTGCGTCATCTTCGACAGCGTGAACGCAGCGCCGGAAAGGCCCCTGTCGGAGACGAGGATGTTGGTCCCGCCGCCCAGGACGCGGAAGGGGATGCCGCAGTCACGGCAGCAGCTGGCCAGCCCGGCGGCCTGTTCGAGCGAGCGGGGCTGGATGAAGTGCTCTGCCGGCCCGCCGAGGCCGAACGAGGTCATCGCGGCCAGCGGCACACCGGAGCAGACGGCGCTTTCGAAGCCCTCGAACGGTGTTCTCACCTGGTTTCCTTTCCCAAAACCTGGGCGGCATCCGAGGCGGACCCGGGGGCTGTCTGCCTCATTTTTTGCAGCACCGCGTCCCCCACCTGCCAGACGTTGCCCGCGCCCAGGGTGATGAGGGTGTCTCCCGGCGCAAGTTCGTCCGCCAGGCGCTCTGCCGCGCTCTCGAAATCGTGGGCCGGTTCACATTCCACCCTGCCGAGTTCCTTGACTTGACGCACGATAAGTTCGGATGTGACGCCCGCAATGGGAGGTTCCCACGCTGCGTAGATGGGCGCGACGAGGAGGAGGTCAAGCTTGTCGAATGCGGTTCCGAACTGGCGCTGGAGGCGCAATGTTCTGGTGTAGCGGTGGGGCTGGAAGACGCCGACCAACCGGCCGGTGGTCAGCATCCTTGCTGCCTCGAGTGTGGCACGGACCTCCGCCGGGTGGTGGGCGTAGTCGTCGTAGATGGTGACGCCGCAGTCGCTGCCGCGCTTTTCGAGTCGGCGGCCGATGTGCGGCGTGTTGGCGAGCGCGGCGCGCACAGCGTCCATCGGCAGGCCGAGCTCGACTGCTACGGCCAGCGCGGCGAGCGAGTTCCGCACGTTGTGGAGTCCGGGCATCGACACGGCCACGTCGGCCAGCGTGCCGCCGGGCAGGTGCGCGTCGTAAACGGCTCTGCCCGGCTCGAGCCGGACGTTTCCCGCAGCCACGTCGCCGCCGCCTGTTCCGTAGGTAATTTTTCGCCCGGCTACGTCATCCAGGACGCGGCGGACGTTGGGGCAATCGATGCAGGCGATGACCGCACCGCCTGCCGTCGGCTGAGCGAACTTGGCAAAGGCCTGCATGATTTCGTCAAGGCCGGAATAATAGTTAAGGTGCTCCAGGTCGATGTTGGTTATGACGGGATACGTGGGGGCGAGGTGGAGGAACGAGCCGTCACTTTCGTCGGCTTCGGCGACAAGGATGTCGCCTGTGCCCAGCCGCGAGTTGCCGCCGAGCTCTGCGACATTCCCGCCCAGCACCACTGTGGGGTCGGCGCCGCAGCGGGTCAGCATGTTGGCGATAATCCAGGTGGTCGTCGTCTTGCCGTGCGCGCCGGACACCACGACGGTGCGGTGCCCGCGCAGCAGCCGTGCCAGCATCCGGCCGCGGGAGACGACCTCGATGCCCCGCGCCGCCGCAGCTGCCAGTTCGGGATTTTCGAGCGGGACGGCAGTGGAATGCACCACCATGTCGGGCTGCCGGGGCGTGTCGAGATGCGCCGCGGAATGGCCGACGTGACAGATACATCCCCGCCGCCGTAGTTCGGCCAGGATGGGGCTTTCCACGCTGTCACAGCCGCTGACGCGGGCGCCCTTCTCCAGGGCAATGCGCGCCAGGGCGCTCATCCCGATGCCGCCGATGCCCACAAAGTGGATCCTCAGCCCGTTCCAGTCAAGCCGTGCGGGATCGGTGGACATTTTCAGCTCCCAACATTCCGCCTTGCTGCGAATACTGCTTCCCTGGCGGGGGAAGATAATGCGACCATACGGTTGACGATGGTCTCGCAGGCGCCGTGATGACCCGAGGCCAACGCCTTCCGCCTCATTGCGTCGAGCCTTGGCTTCTCCGCCAGCATCGTGGTAATCAGCCGGGCGACTCGTTCCGGGTTGAGTTGGTCCTGTTCGGCGATTTCGGCCCAGCCTTGCTGTGCAGCGGCGCGGGCATTGGCCCGCTGGTGGTCGTCCTTCGCATGCGGGAGCGGGACGAGTACCGCAGGGAGCCCCGCAGTGGCCAGTTCTGCAATGGACGTGCCGCCGGCCCGCGAGATTGCGAGGTCGGCGGCGGCGTAGGCCAGAGGCATCGGGTGGAGGAAGCTCGAGACCTGTGCCGGGAGCCCCGCGGCGCGGTAGGCGCCGGATATTTTCGCGCTGTCGCGTTCTCCGGCGAGGTGTATGACCTGTATGTTTTCGCTGGCCAGTTTGGCAGCGGCGGCCATCATCACAAGGTTGATTGGGCGTGCGCCCTGGCTCCCGCCCATAACGAGGAGCGTGAAGGGCCCGTCCATCTGCCGGAAGCGCCGACGCGATGCTGCTTTGATGACGTCCGCGCGAACCGAAT
>JAUWIN010000006.1 GCA_030605345.1 Candidatus Brocadiia bacterium | reverse complement strand
TCGGCCAGGCGCCGTGGCCGCCCGTCGGACACCACGCGGGAGCCGATGATGATAGCGGCGGAGGCGTCGGCAAGGAGGACATCGGATTGGTTGACCGCTCCCACGCCGGTGTGGATTAGTTTTATCTTGACCTCATCGGTGGAGAGGCCGTTGAGTTTTTCTTTGAGCGCTTCCAGGGAACACTTCACGTCGGTCTTGAGTATGACGCGCACCTCCGCGGCCTGGCCTTCGGCGATTTTATTGAACAGGGTTTCCAGAGTAACGTGGGATCGCTCGAGCAGGGTAGCCACTCGGGCACGGTGCCCTCTAATCTGCGCTACTTCCCGTGCTTTCTGGAGGTCTTCAACTACGAGCATCCGGTCGCTGGCCTCAGGCACGCCGTTGAGGCCGGAGATTTGCGCCGGCATAGATGGGGGTGCGGACTGAATGCTTTTTCCGCGGTCATCGTGCATCGAGCGAACCCTGCCGAATGTCGCCCCGCAGAGGACCACGTCGCCAGCTCGAAGGGTGCCCTCACGGACGAGCACGGTCGCCACCGCGCCGCGGCCTTCAGACAGGTTAGCTTCCAAGACGACCCCGGTGGCGGACTTGTGTGGATTGGCCTTCAGTTCCCTGAGCTCGGCGACAATCAGTATCATTTCGAGGAGCTCGTCGATGCCGTGTCCGGTCTCGGCGGAGACCTCCACACAGGGGACATCGCCGCCCCACTCTTCGAGTTCGATGCCGTACTTTCCGAACTGCGGCTTCACCTTTTCCGGGTCGGCGGCTGGCAGGTCGATCTTGTTGAGCGCGATGACGATGGGAACGCCCGCGGCCCGGGCGTGTGATATGGCCTCTTCGGTCTGAGGCATTACGCCGTCGTCGGCGGCGACCACAAGGACGACTACATCTGTGCAGTTAGCCCCTCGTGCCCGCATGGCGGTGAAGGCCTCGTGGCCGGGGGTATCGAGAAAGGTTATTGTCTTGCGGTCGTCGGTGGTTACGTGGTAGGCGCCAATGTGCTGGGTTATGCCGGCCGACTCCGAACTTGCGACATTGGACTGACGGATGCGGTCGAGCAGAGACGTCTTGCCGTGGTCTACGTGGCCGAGGAGTGTGACGACCGGGATTCTGGGTTCCAGTCGGTCCTCGCTTTCGGCCGTTGCGGTGCGCTGGACCTCTTCTTCGATGCTTTCTTGTTCTTTTATGGTGATTTCCCAGCCGTGCTCCAGCGCTATCATCTGCACCACGTCGTTCATCAGGGGTTGGTTAATGGTGGCTGTGACGCCGGTTTCCATCAGTTCACTGATGATGTCGCCGGCCTTGACGCCGATGGCGCCGGAGAGGTCGCGGATAGTTACGGGGAAGGAAAGTTCGGCTTTTCTTTCTTCGGGTGGTACTTCGGTGGCCACTATTTTCCGGGGGGCGGTCTGGTATCGTTTGCGCCGCCCATAAGGCCTGGGTGTGCGAACTCTGCGCTGGTAGTCCACACCTCTGCTGGCTACGTCGGAGTAGGTTCCGCCGGCAGTAAAGGCGGGGAAGACCATGCCACCGCCTTTTTGGCCGGCGCGCGATATGGGGTGGGTCTTCTGCCTTGGCGCTCCGGTTTTTTTCTCTTCAGTCGCTTGGCGGTGTTTCTGCTTTCGGCGGCCGCCCCTCTTCTGGGTTGTCTTTTCGTCCGGCTTGGTTTTGGCGGGCGCTTCGGGTGCTTCAGCGCGCGGCCCGGTGGACGGTCGTGTGCTCCGCCGTTCCGGTGGCTTCTTGGCGCGGGTTTCTGCGGCAGTGGGGCGTTTTTCCTTTTCTCTTTTCTCGCTGACTGGGGGCTTGGGTGCCGCTGCCGTCGGCTGTTTTTTGGGCGTGCCGAAGTGCTGACGCACCATCCGCGTCTCACCGTCGCTGAGGGTGTTCATGTGCTTGGTGATGCGCACCAGGCCCTTGTCCTGGCATACGGCGATGAGCTCTTTACTGGTCACGCTCAGTTCTTTTGCGAGTTGGTGTACACGTGTTCCCAAACCGGGCCTCCGTCATTCGAGCTTGGTTTCGGGTGTCTTTTGGGCTTCGGGGGTTTCTTGGGCATCGACAGCGGTGCTTTCTTCTTCATTTTGCGTTGCCGGTTCATCGGCTTCTGTTTGGGCGGTTTCAGCGTCGCTGGCTTGGATTTGTTCGGTTTCCGGTTCCGGGGCGGGCGCTTCGGGCTGCTCAGCAGCCTTGGCGGCGGCTTCCTTTTGTTTTTGGAACTGGGCTCGCTCTTCGGCCACGTAGTTTGTGGCGCACTGGATGAGTTTTTCCGCTGTGGACTCGCCGATTCCTTCGACGGTGAGGATGGAGTTGCTCGAGCTGGTGGTGAGTTTTTTCATTGAGAACCCGGCATCGAACAGTTTGCTGATGGTTTTTTCGCCGACACCTTGCACACGCCCGAGGGTTTTTTTCATTTTTTCCAACTCACCATCCAGTTCCTGCTGGCTCATCACGTCGATGTCCCATCCGGTGAGTTTGGAGGCCAGACGCACGTTCTGTCCGCGCGCGCCGATTGCCCGGGCGAGCTGGTCTTGGGCCACAATAACTCGCGCCAGTTTGGCCCTGGTGTTGAGGCTGATGGCTTCGATCTCGGCCGGGTTGAGCGCGTTGGCAATCAGGATGTCGGGCTGGTCGCTCCACCGGACGATGTCGATCCTCTCGCCACCAACTTCGGCTACGATGTTCTTTATACGGGTGCCGCGCACGCCGACGCAGGCCCCGACTGGGTCAACCTTGCTATCGACGGAGGAGACGGCGACCTTGGTGCGGTAGCCGGGCTCCCGGGCCAAAGTTACGACTTCCACGATGCGCTCGGTGATTTCGGGGACTTCTAATTCGAAGAGTTTCTTGACCAGAGCCGGGTGGCTGCGGGAGAGAATGATCCTGACGCTGCCGCCTGCCTTCTTCACCTCGAGGACGTAACATCGGAGGCGGTCACCGATGCGGTAGGTCTCTTCTCTGACCGCCTCACTGCGCGGGAGAATGCCCTCGGTCTTGCCGAGGTTGATGATGACGTGCCCGCTCTCCACTTTTTGGACGGTGCCGTTGACGATATGGTGGAGCCGGTCTTCGTAGTCGTGGAGTATGACGTCGCGTTCGGCCTCTCGGATTTTTTGAACGATGACCTGCTTTGCAGCCTGAGCAGCGATTCTGCCGAGGCTCCGCGGGTCAACAGGTTCCTCCGTCCCTTCGACGGATATCTCGCCGGTCTCGCGGTCGATGGAGACCGCGATCGCTGTCTGAGTGCCTGTGCGCTTCATCAGTGCCGACGCCATGGCGTCCTGGATAGCTCCGAACAGGATATCCAGGGAGATATCCTTGTCCCGGTGAATACTGTCAATAATCCTGAGTAGTTCGCCGTTCATTCTACCGTTTCCCGCCGCAAAAACCGGCCACGAACAGAATCACAGTGTCCCGCGCCGACCGGGCTGACGCCCAGGTACACACAGCCCGACTCCTGCCTTATTCTGGCAGATGACGCCGCTGTGTCAAGGTGACGTTATTGCCGGCTTCGGGGTCGAACAGATGTGTCTTGTCGATGTCGAAGATCAGACTGACTTCATTATCGACCGCTATGTGTTTATCGGATGGCGCCTTGCAGATGAGATCGTGGTATTGGGTTGACAGGTGGACGATCATTTCGTTGCCCAGTGGTTCTACAACGTTGACCTTCGCCTGCATTGCACCGGGCCCTTGGGCGATGGAGATATCCTCTGGGCGCGCCCCGAACACAGCCTCACGTCCGGAGAGAGCTTCGGCGCCATATTTCGCCCAGCGAGGGAGTTCGAGCCTCGCTGAACCCTCGTTGAACAAGATTTTGTCGTCTCCACCTTCGAGCCTGCCGTGCAGAAAGTTCATCGGCGGGGTGCCCAGGAAGCCCGCCACGAACCGGTTCACCGGCCGGTTGTAAAGCACCAGTGGGGTATCGAGCTGCTGGATGACGCCTTCGTGCATCACCGCGATGCGGTCGCCAAGCGTCATCGCTTCGACCTGGTCGTGGGTGACGTATATCATGGTAGTTCCGAGACGGTGATGCAGCCTGCTGAGCTCCGCCCGCATTTCGACTCGGAGCTTGGCGTCGAGGTTAGACAGCGGCTCGTCGAACAGGAACGCGGCCGGCTGCCTGACGATGGCCCGGCCCAGTGCGACACGCTGCTGCTGGCCGCCGGAGAGTGCCCTCGGCTTGCGGTCCAGAAGGTCTTGAATCCCCAGCAGTGCCGCAGCTTCGCTGACACGTTTTTCCACCTCTTGCCTGGGGTACTTTCTCAACTTCAGGCCAAACGCCATGTTTTTGTACACTGTCATGTGCGGATAAAGCGCGTAGTTCTGAAAAACCATCGCGATGTCGCGGTCCTTTGGCGGCACCTGGTTGACCGTGTGGCCGCCAATCTTGACGTTCCCGCGGGTGGCCTGTTCAAGGCCGGCGATTATCCGGAGAGTGGTGGACTTGCCACACCCAGACGGCCCCACCAGGACAACAAGTTCCATGTCAGCCACGTTCAGATTGACGTCGCTGATGGCAACCACATCACCCGGATAGACCTTGGTGACGTTTTCCAGTGTGACCTCGGCCATTCCCGATATGCTCCACAAGGCGGCGGGAAAGCACAGACGCTACGGACTTTCTGCCGGACGCCTTCGAATAGTTACCACGATTTATTATAAAACACCTCATGATTGTGTCAAGTTCAATTCACCCGCCATGCGGAAACGCGCAGTTTCGGCTTTTTCGCCGGTGGTTGTTGAAATTCGCCTTTTAGCTTGGTAAGATAATGGTGTTGATGTTCAGCCCGGTGAGCAAGTGCCAAACATGACAGGGCGCGTGGTCCAGAGGGTATGGGGGGAAAGAGCGAAACATGGCAGCAAAAGTACTGCTGGTGGAGCCTGACAAGGATGCCCGCGATGAGTTTGTTGCCGCCATCAAAGGTTCTGAGTTTGAAGTCTGCCATTGCAGTTCCACCAACGCTGAGGCCGTGGAGGAGTGCGATCAGGTCCGGCCGGACATCATAGTGCTTCGCCTTGTGTCGGGGAAGATGGGCGCGGCAGCGGCGCTGGAGGCGCTTCGCAAGAAGAACCACTCGGTGAAAACGGTGGGGTCTTACGAGGTGCGTTCGACTCATCTCCTGATGGCCGCGTATGCGCACGGCGTCGTCGCCGCTGTCAAGCGGCCTTTCCACCTGCCCCGGGTTGTGGAGAAGCTCATGTTCGCCATAGCGGCCGAGCAGCATGAAAAACTCAACGGGCCGATCGTGCGGCTCGAGCATCCGCTCCAAGTCCGTTACAAGGCCGCTGGATTTCTCGCCCGGTCGAGGGTGGGCTTTTCCGAGCGGATGGGCCTCACCGACATGGACCTGAACACCGAAAAATCTCTGAAGGTAAAGGCCGTGGTGAAGTCCGAAATCCTGTTCCCACCGCCTACTGGAACGATGAAGTTTGCCGGTGTGGTCGAAGATGTCGAGATGAGAAGGGCTGGCAACTGGTGTGCCTACGTTTCCTTCAAAGACACCACGCCGGAGACCCGAAAAGCCATCGAGTCTTTTCTTGTCAAAGCAGCGCGAAAACCATGAGACACGGCCCGGCGCCGCACGCCGCGCCGCGATTATCTCGGCCGCCCTCTTCCTGTGCGTCTCCTGCGCCCCCAGGACGGCTAGAGAACGCCAAAGGGAGCTCCGGGGCGTAACCGTGCGGGCCTGGTGGAGCGGGGCTACAACTTCAGACTGCGCTGAGCTGCTTGCCGAACCCATCGAGGCCGAACTTGCCAAAATCGAGGGTGTCTCGCGGCTCATCACCCGCTGCGACAAGACAGGGTGCTCGATACTGCTCCAGCACGACAGCACCGTCGACAGCCGTCGGATCGCGTTTCAGGCCGACGCGGCAATCAAGCGCCTGGAGACCAACCTGCCGGAAGGAGCTGGCGCTGCCGTCTATCCGTCGGACCTCCACCGCCGGCCCGACCTCGTGGTGGCACTCGTCCTGAACGCGCCGAAGGTGAAAACGGAGCACTACGGTGCAGCCCGCCAGTTCGCGCGGAGGCTGATGCAGCTGCCGAGCGTGGTGAGGTACGAAGTTCCGGGCAGCCCGGAGCAGGAAATCCGCGTCGACGTGGACCCAGCTCTCGCCGGGAAATACGGAGTAAGCGTATCGGATATAACAGAGGCCATCCGAAACAATATCGTCCTGATTGACGAATGCACCCGCGTCATAGTCGGCCAGAACCCGGCCGAAGAGGGCGACGTGGGGGACATTGTCCTGAAAAAACTCGGCCGGGCCAAGGTAAAGATCAAGGACGTCGCCCGAATCAGAAGCGTAAGCGTTCCCGCGGCCGTGTATCACGTTGACGGGGAGCCCGCCATACTTATCAAGGTCTTCCTTCGCTCCGGCGCTTCGGCGGCAGAGGCGCGCGCGTGCCTCGACCGCGTGCTCAAGCAGAAGCGGCCCGCGCCGGTGAAGCGGGTGGTGCCGATTTCGTTGGTGAGCGATTGGTGAGCGCTGGTGCGAACGAATCTGGACGCTCCTGCCCCCGTGTGCCCTTCGACCTCTTTCCTTGTTCGAGTATTTCTACCAGGTGATCCGAACCTACTTTTCCGGATATCTTCCTCCTTCACAATTTTCTTGAATTAGACGCCGCCTTTGACTAACATTCAGCCGTGGCGCCGACAGTGTGTGTGTCAGCGTTGCCGCTTAGGGCTTACCAGCTCCCGCGGCGGAAAGGAGATGGCAATGACTGCCGAAGGCCCCGTTCTGGTTGGTATAGCCGGTTTGGTCGAGGGGGAAACATTTCCTCTGGAGTACGGTAAGTCTTTGCTGGTCGGCCGGAGCAGGTCTTGCGCCATCTCCCTCCGGAACTGTAAACGCTGGGAGGCACTGGAGGATGCGGGCCAGACCCCGGAAGAGACCTCGAAAACGGTATCCCGCAAACACCTAAAGGTCACCTGCCACGATGCGAATAGCATCGAGTTGGAAGATTTGAGTTCCAACGGTACCTATGTGGACGGGAAACGCATCGACCGGCGGCTGATAACCGATGTTAAGGAAACAGCTCACCAGGTCCAGCTCGGTGGTGGCGAGACTTTCCGGCTGGAATGGAGATAGAGTGGAACATTTCGCCTACCAGGACGGTCTGCTGTTTTGCGACGGCGTGAGCATCGCCGAGGTGTCACAGCAATACGGCACGCCGATCTACATATATAGTGAGCACGCCATCCGTGACAACTTTCGTGCTTTCAGCGACGCTTTCGCCGAGGTCAACCCGCTCATCTGTTATGCCCTGAAGGCTAACTACAGCCTTGCCGTCTGCAAGATTCTGCGGGAAGAGGGGGCGGGGTTCGACATCGTCTCCGGCGGGGAGCTCTTCCGCGCCCTGAAGGCCGGCGCAGACCCCAAGAAAATCTGTTACGCCGGGGTCGGCAAGACCCGCTCAGAAATTGAATATGCCCTGAACAGCGGCATCCTGATGTTCAACGTGGAATCCGGGGCAGAGCTGGACCGGATTAGCGCCATTGCGTCCAACCTGGGCACCCGGGCCGACTTGGCGCTGCGGCTGAACCCCGACGTTGACCCACACACGCACAAATATACCACCACCGGCAAGAAGTGGACCAAGTTTGGGATCGGCTTCGACGCCGCTGCTGGCCTCGTCCAACGCATAAAAGATATGCCGCTGGTGCATCTCGTGGGGCTGCACGTTCATCTCGGCTCACCCATAAACTCGCCCGAGCCCTACCGCCGTGCCTTGGACCTGATGCTTGATTTCCTCGAATCCTGCCGCGAGCAAGGCGCCCAGATTGAGTGGCTCGACGTGGGCGGAGGCTACGGGATCGAATACAAGGGTGGGGAAACGGCAGACCTGGCGGATTTCGCCCAGGCTATAATCCCCGCCGTCAAGCGGAGCGGATGCCGCGCCATCCTGGAACCGGGCCGCTGCATCGTTGGTAACGCCGCTGTCCTGGTCACTCGTGTACAGTACGTCAAGGAGACCGGCGAGAAGAAGTTTGTCATATGCGACGCCGGGATGAACGACCTCATCCGGCCGGCGCTGTACGACTCTTATCACCGTGTGTGGCCCGTCAGTTCGGCCGAGCCGGTCCCGTATGGAGCGGAGGCGCTGGACGCGAAAACCGGTGGACGCGTGGTCGTCGACATCGCCGGGCCTGTCTGCGAGAGCGCCGATTTCTTCGCAAAGGACCGGCCGCTGCCGCCTGTCAGGCAGGACGACCTGCTCGCCGTTTTCTCGGCCGGCGCCTACGGCTACAGCATGAGTTCAAATTACAACTCACGCCCCAGAGCGTGCGAGGTTATGATTAGTGGCGGCTCCGCCCGGCTCATCCGCCCGCGAGAATCACACGAACAGATGGTTGCCGACGAACGTTTCTGACTGGAGGGAAACTAGTGAAGAGCACAGTCCTTCGCAAGTGTGCCATACCGGTCGTTGGGTGCGTCGTGGTGCTCGGCTTGGCCGCCGGCGCGCGCGGGGCCGACAATCTCGGCGGGTTCGTGGAACGCGAAAAGACCACCGGCTTGGCCGCCGGCGCGCGCGAGGCCGACAAGGACAAGAGCGCGGCCATGCGAAAGCACTTCATCAAGGCGGTCGACGCGTTCAGGAACGCCGAGTATGACAGCGCAGCAAAGGCGCTTGAAAAAGTCCTCGAGTTGAACCCCAGTTCCGCTGATGCTCTCGAGCTGCGCGACCTGGCGAAGGTGAGGTTCTACCTTCAGGCCATGCGGAAAGGCCCCAGCCAGATGCGCGCCGACGTGCAGGAACTGCTGGAGCTGGCGGCAGAGGCGGAGAAACACAGGCTCACGGACAAGGACAGCATTGAAAAACTCATCCAGCAGCTCGCCGGCCCCTTCGAGCAGCGGGCCAGGGTGTACGTCGAGCTGGTTCGGGCCGGGTGCTACGCGGTACCTCCGCTGGTCGACCGGCTGCTGGACACCGACGCCGCCGACTACGCGGAGTACCACGTCCGCGCCAGCATCGCGCTCATCCGCATCGGCGAAGAGGCGGTGCTGCCGCTGTGCAGCGCCCTCCGGTCGGATTCCGCGCCACTGCGCGAGGACATCTGTTTCATCCTGGGACGGATCGGCGACCCCAGGGCTGCCCCATACCTCGTCAGGGCCGCGAAAATCGACCCGGTGGAGTCCGTCCGCATTGTGGCGGACGGCGCGCTTGCCCGGATTCGCCAATATGCAGAGGGGCCCGACGAGCCGCCGCACGTCGCGCTGCTCAGGCACGCAAGGCTTTACTATTATCGAGACCCCTCCATTCGGCGGCCGGGGAAATACGGTCACATGGTGTGGAACTGGTCGAATGAAGAGGGCCGCCTGGTGATGCAATTGGTGCCGGGCCTTCTATATTACCTCAGCATGGCGAGAAGCATCGCCACCGATGCGTTGCTCTCAAATCCGGATTACGAGCCTGTGCCCCCGTTCCTCATAAGCGTCTATCATCAGGAGGTGCTTTTGATCAGCCGCCGCCTGAAGCTCAGCCAGACGAACCCCGACAAGGAGCTTACCGAACTGGAGGAACGGCAGTTGCGGGCGCGACTGGCGAAGTGCCGCGGCGTGCTTCTCATCCTGAGGTCAGCCGGAGAGAAACACTTTTACAGGGCGCTAAGCCTCCAACTCCACGACAACCAGCCCGAGACAGCTGCTGCAATCATTGACGACCTCTCGGCGCTGGCAAGCCCTGAACTCAACACGTATCCGGATCCGCCCGTCCTTCTTAAGCCGGTCCAGCCGGTTGTGGTGGACGTGGGGCCTGTATTGGAAGCCAGGCGGCCCGGCGCCGCCGCCGAAGCGCCGAAAGAGGTTGCGGAGAAGCTCGGCGCTGCAGCGGTCGGTCCGAGGCCGGTCGGGATCGCCCCGGGGACTCTGTTCGGTGAAAGGTTCGAGGCGGAGGCCGAGCGGGTCAAGGCGGCTGCCCAGGAACCGCCCACGCTGAAGGAAGCTCCACCGGCTGAACGCGAGACCCTGAATTACCTCATTGCGACCGCCCGCAGGCGCCTGATGCGCAGAAAGGCCGAAGAGGCGGCGGAGGAGGCGGAAAAGAGGGAAGAACAGCTCGGACGCCGCGCCGCCGGCGAAGCAAATCCCCTGTTCAGGGCGCTCGAAAGTTCGGATAAAGGTGTCCGCTACGGCGCCGCTGCCGCACTGGCTCGGATCAACCCCCGGCACGATTTCGCAGCCGCAAAGGCCGTCGTCGAGATACTGGGCCAGGCTATTACTGAGGAAGGCGTATTCACCGTGCTCGTCGTCAGCGCAGATGACCAGAGCGCCAATCTGCTTCGGGAAATTATCCGAAGCGCCGGCCACATGGCTTACGCGGCTGGCTCGACCAAGACGGCGCTCTCAGCTGCACGGGTCCTGCCGCCAAAGGACCTGATTATCGTCCACAACACCATGCCCGAGGCGTTCGAGGCCATGCAAAAAGACCCGGTGGCGGCGGCTGTACCCGTTATGGTCTTTACAACCGCAGAGAGTACCGCAGCGGCGGAAAACGCGTACAAAGGCAAGGTCGCCTCGGTTATTTCACTGAAGGACGAACGCGAGAACATCGAGGCCGAAATCCTCGACGTGATGGTCGGCCGGCGCGCGTTGAGCGAACGAGCCAACCTGGCAGCCCAGTATGCGCGGACTGGTGCAATCGCGCTCGACGCCATCCCCGGGACCGGCTCGCCCTTCTCCCGATTCCTGGTCGAAATAAACGCCTCCCTCGTCGCTGCCCTCGACAGCGACGACTCCAGGGTCCGCGTCAGCGCCATCACCGCACTGGGCAAGGCAAAGGTGAGAGCCCTTATACCCAGGCTCATCGACATCTGCCTCGATAAGGGCCGTTCGGTGGCCGAGCGGTCTGCGTGCATGGGTGCGATCGGCAACATCATCACCCCGAGCGAAGAGCCCCCGCCCGAAGTCGTTGACTTGGTCAAGAAGATACACCAGAGCGGCGACAGGAATCTTCGGCGGCTTGCGGCGGAGCAGCTCGCCGGCGCCTCGGTGCCGCCCGCCGAACTGGAAAAACTCATCAACTGGCAGGAAAGCGCCGGGACGGAAGTTCCGCCGCCGTAAGCGGCGGTCTTCCTACGAGCGGGGAACGTCTCATACCTGCTTCGCCGCGTACGCGGCAAGGCGTTCGGCAACTTGGTCTGCGGCCTCATCGGCGGCCACGTCAAACCACTCGACCCCCTCCAGCCGCTTGAACCATGTCATTTGTGCTTTGGCAAACTGCCTGGTGTGCAGCTTGACCAGCTCTACGGCTTCTGTGAGGGTGCCCTCGCCCCTCAGGTATGCGAGCAGTTCCTTGTAGCCCAACGCCTGCGACGCCTCCTTGCCGGGCGGCCTCGGGCTGGAGCCGAGCCGCCGGACCTCCTCCAGCAGGCCCTTCGCCATCATGCTATCGACACGCCGGTCGATCCGCTGGCGAAGGTCTGTTTTCTCACGACGCAGCCCCATGATTACCGTGTCATGTTTTTCGCTCGGGCGGGCGAATTGCTTTTGCAATTGAGAAATGGGCTTGCCAGTTTTTTCGTACACTTCGAGTGCGCGCTCGATGCGCCTGAGGTCGCTGGAGTGTATTTTTCGGGCGGCGACAGGGTCGAGTTTTTCGAGGCGCTGGTGCAGGTGGAGGGTGCCGAGTTCGCTGGCCTGGCGCCGCAATTTCGCACGGAACTCGGGGGCCGCGGCCGGCCCTTCGAAGATGCCCTCGGTGAGTGCCTTGAGGTAAAGTGCTGTCCCGCCGACGAAGAGCGGCGCCGCTCCCCGCGATGTGACTTGACTCACAGCCCTTTCGGCATCCTTGACGTAAAGTGCGGTGTCGAAGTGCTCGTGGGGCTCGGCGATGTCCATCATGTGATGCGGCACCTTTCGCCTGCGCTCGGCGGGTGGCTTGGCGGTGATGATGTCCATACCGCGGTAAATCTTCATCGAGTCGAGCGAGATGATCTCAGCGCCGATTTTCGCGGCCAGAATCGCGGCGACGGCCGACTTGCCCGTGCCGGTCTGCCCGATGAGGAATAATACCCGCGTCTCTGGCATGAGTTACGGCCGAAGTTCTCTTGTTTCGTCGAGGCCAACGTTCAACAGGCCAGAGCGGCCCCTGGCCATCGCCAGCCCTGTCGATCTTTGGCGAGGTGTTTCGATGATACCCGTAGCAGCCAAGATACTCCGCTGAGTGTACCGGGCAAGTGCAAGCTGTCAAGTTGGTCTTTCGGGTGTGGTCTGGGGCTGCGAGTTTTCGCAGCGAGACGGTTGCCTGGGGGGCGAGGTCCGGTTATGATTTGAGATTGAAGGTCCGTCATCAATGAGCGTTCAGCACAGGTGACAGACAGTGAAAACACTGGCTCCGGTGTTCAAGAGTTTTATGGTCGCCGCAGGACTTGTCGCTTTGGCCTTGGTGGTGATGTTTGAGGTCGGCGGCTGCGGCGGGGGCGATGCTGGCGGGCAGGTCGGCGGAAGGCTCAAGGTGGCGGCGAGCATCTTCCCGCTGGCGGATGTCGCCAGGCAGATCGGCGGCGACGACGTCGCGGTGGTCACGCTTCTGCCGCCGGGCATTTCGCCCCACGGCTTCGAGCCGCGGCCGCGTCAGGCGGAGCAACTGGCCGGGAGCAGGCTGCTGCTGGTTGTCGGGCTGGGGATGGACGCGTGGGCGGAGGAAAGTGCGAAGGCCAGCGGCACTTCGGTCAAGACCATCCGGTTCGCTGACACAGTCGAACACGGCCACATCAGCCGCGGCGCCGGCGAACAACACGGCCGCGACTACGCCGGCGCCCCTCACATGTGGCTGGACCCGCTGCTGATGAAGAGTTTCGTTGACGCTGTGGCCGAGGCGATGGCCGAACTTGACCCCGCGCACGCCGAAGGTTATCGACGACGCAGCGAGGGATATACCGCCGAGCTCGAGAGGCTGGACGCTGATTACCGGCGGGTCCTCGGCAAGACAAAAGGCAAGGCGTTCGTGTCTTTCCACCCGGCGTTCACGTACTTGGCGGCGCGATACGGGTTAGAGCAGGCGGCGATAGTCCAGTCGCACAGCAGCGGATTCGGCAGCGAAGCACTCGAACGCGTGGTGAAATTCATCAGGGAGCACGACCTGAAGGTTATCTTCGCTGAACCGCACTTCGCGGCGGACAAACTCACTTGGCTGAAGGAACAGACCGGTGTAGAGGTGGGCAGGTTAGACCCGCTCGGCAATCCGGCCGTCGAAGGCTACCGCACTTATCTCGAGATGATGCGGTCGAATCTCAGGGCGTTATCGGCGGCTCTGACGAAGTAAAACATGCCAGAACGTCACAGAAAGCACGGGATCAGCCACGAGCACGTGGAAGGGGGCACCATCTGCGTTGAAGGCCTCTCATACCGCTATCCAGACGGCACCCAGGCGCTGGAAGACATCCATCTTCACGTGATGCGCGGCGTCACCCTGGCGGTCATCGGACCGAATGGCGCGGGCAAGACCACCTTGCTCAAGGTGCTGCTTGGTCTTTTGAGTGGCTACACAGGCACCGTGAAGATCGAGGGGCTGAGGCCGGAACAAGCGAGGCACCTGGGCATTGTGACATGGGTGCCGCAGCACAGCCACCTGAACACATCTTTTCCCATCACGGTTTCGCAGCTGGCCAGGCTGGGCCTGGTCGGCAAGGCTGGCATTTTGCGCCGGCTTCCCAGGGAAGACCTCGACTATCTGGGCAGGGTCATGGATGTGCTCAAATTGCGCCAGGTCGCAGACCGGCCCATCGGGCGCATCTCCGGGGGCCAGATGCAGCGTGCTCTCATCGCCCGTGCCCTGGCGCCGCGGCCAGAGTTGGTGCTGCTCGACGAACCGATGGCAGGCATCGATGCGGTGGGCCAGGAGGATTTGCGTGGTTTTCTGGAACTGGTCAAGGCCGAGTTCGGCGTGACGCTGGTGATGGTGTCTCACGACATCCGGGCCATGCTGAGCAGGAGCCAGCGAATCGCCTGCCTGGACCGCACGCTGCACTTTCACGACTTGCCTGAGAAATTGACACCCGAGGTGTTGAGTGAAGTCTTCCACGTCACTCCCGCGGAGATCCCGTTCGTAGGCGGCCAGAACAGGGGTTCGGAGGAGCCGCAGTGAGCCTGGTTGCTGCATCGGTCTGGGCGCGGTTCGTTGACTTCCCGTTCTATCAGAACGCGCTGATTGCAGGCATCCCCATCGCGGTGGGGTGTGCCATGTTGAGCGTGTTTGTGGTTTACAAACGGATGGCCTTCATTGGCCAGGGGATCAGCCATTCGGCGTTCGGCGCGGTCGGGCTTGCGATGCTGCTTCAACTTTATCTGCCGGCGATGCGATCACCGCTGGCCCGGGATGCACTTATCGCCGTGTTCTGCGTGGGGGCGGCCATATTGGTCGGCCGACTCACCCGTGGGCGGCGTATTTCGGAGGACGTGGCGATCGGGTTGTGTCTGGTGGCGACAATGGCGCTCGGCGTTGTCCTGCTCGACCTGCGCACTGCCCTGTTCCGGGGTATGGTTTCCTCAGGCCTTATCCACCAGGCCGACCTGGGCTATACGCCGTCGTTCCACGACATCCTGTTCGGCAGTATTCTGAGCGTTTCTCGTGCTGATGTCTGGCTTGCGTGGGGTGTTTCCGCGACGGTGGTGATGCTGGTTTTGGCGTTCTTCAAGGAACTGGTATTCTTTGCGAGTGACGAGGAGGCCGCAGAGGTTTTTGGGGTGAGAACTGCCCAGGTCTATTATGGGTTGCTCGTCTGCATCGGAGTGACCGTCGTGGTGGCGATGCGGCTGGTGGGAGTGATCCTGTGTAGTGCGCTGCTGATTCTGCCCGGCGCTACGGCGAGCCTCTGGTCAGACCGGATCGGCCGAGTAACGCTTATTGCGGTCCTGTTCGCCGCCTGTTCCGTTACCGCGGGCCTGTTCCTTTCCATTGCCTTCAGGGTGGTGAGCACGGGGCCGCTGATTGTGCTGGTGATGAGCCTCGCATTCGGCGTAAGTTACATGCTGAAAAGTAAATCGAAGCTGCGCGCCCCGTGAGGGGAAGCCACTGGGAGCACTACGTGTCCTCGCCGCGCGTCCGCGGGGCTTCAAGCCGGATTCACCATTGGCCTGTGTGAAGCACGAGGGACGCATGTTAGGTTGTGTGCAATGAACACCGAGGCGCTTTTTCGCCAGGTCGGGATCAGGCCGGAGGATTACGACGACCTGCATGTTACGCGCCTGCTGGACGGTTTTGTGGTCGTCTCGCACGGGGATGTGGTGAAGGTGGCCGAGCCGCGGCTTCGATACTGCCCGCTGATGAATCTGCTCTACAATGACCTCGATTTTAGTGATCCGGCGCAACTGAAAGATATAATCGCAGAGGCGACGCGGGAGAAAATCCGGGAATTCGGCCACTTCACAGACAGGCGCCAGATTGAACGAGCCGACATCGCCGTCCCCTACGGGGCGTCCGAGATGATGATGTATGCGATGCGGAAGGGCGCCCTTGACTGTGCTGTAATTGCCTGCGACGGCGCCGGCACGGTGGTCTGCGACCGGGCCGAGGTCGTTCAGGGCATCGGGGCCCGGATGAACGGTCTGTTTTACACCTCGCCCATCCCCAGCGTCATTGAGCGACTCGAGGCGCGCGGCTGCTGCATCCCGTTCGCCGATACTGCCGTCATCGACCAGGTTGGGGGCATCCGGAAGGCGGCCGAACTCGGCCACCGGAACATCGCTGTCACCATCAACGGCTACCTCGGCGCCAGCCTGGGTGAGGCAAGGAAAACGGAGAAGGACTGCGGCGTGTGCCTGACCATCATCGTCGTGTGCGCTACCGGCGCCGAAAGAAACAGAATCGCTGAGGTCCGCGACCACGCCGACATGGTATGGAGCTGCGCCTCAGCCGGGATACGTGAGCTGGTCGGGCCTGCATCCGTCGTCCAGGTCAGCACCGCCATTCCGGTCTTCGCCGTGACCGAGCGCGGCGTGCATTTCCTCGCCTGCTACTCTTCCAGCGGCGATATTTTTGCGAAGCTCGATCTGACAAAGCAATACCTGATAGCCGGCAATGCCCGCGGAACCGCGATGAAGATGGGCAAGATGAACACGTTCATCGCCGAGGCCGACCTGCCCGTCCGGAGCAAAAAAGAGCCGCGGCCACTGACGGATTAGCGCCAGCACCAACCGATTGCTAACTCACGAACAGGTCTTTACTGGCGAAATTGGGCTCGCTGGTCAGGTTGACGCCCAGCCGCCGAAGTCCGGCCTCGTCGCCGGGGGTTGGGATGTGGGTCATGTGCACCTCGCACCCGCGCAATGCCTTCAGTTTTTCGGTTGCCAGACGTGCAGGGGGGTCGGTCGTGGCGCTGATGCTGAGCGCAATCAGCGTCTCTCCCAGGTCGAGACTGGCGCTTTTCGCGTTCATCACATCGTTCTTGAGCTTCGCTATCGACTGGATAACGTTGGGCGAGAGAAGGTGGGTTTTCGAGGGGATTCCGGCAAGTTTTTTTGTGGCGTTGAGCACCAGGCCCGACGCAGAGTGCATAAGAGCGGAATTCGTTCCGGTGACAATCGCCCCGTCGGGCAGTTGAATGGCGGCACCGCATACCACACCGGCGTGCCCTTTATTGCTGTTGTGCTGGGCTTCTGTTGCCGCTTGTTTCGCCGGTTCAACGGTCGCCCGGTCCTCCGGCCCGATGTCGAGCTCCTGCATCAGGAGTTTTGACCGTTCCACGGTCTTCCTGTCGGCAAGGCCCATGGCGTATTCGCAGGCGTATCTGAAGTATCTGCGGATGACCTCCTGCTTCGCCGCCTCCTGCACGGCGGCGTCGTCGGTGATGGCGAACCCGGCGCGGTTGACGCCCATGTCCGTCGGTGATTGATAGGGGCTCTCGGCCCCGGTGATTTTTTGGAGGATCCGCCTGACCACGGGAAACACCTCGACGTCGCGATTGTAATTCACCGTGTTGTTGTGGTAAGCCGACAGGTGGAATGGATCAATCTGGTTGAAGTCGCCGAGGTCGGCGGTGGCCGCCTCGTAGGCCACATTCACCGGATGCTTCAGCGGCAGGTTCCAGATTGGAAAAGTCTCGAGTTTGGCGTATCCGGCTTTCATCCCTCTCGTGTGGTGGTGATACAGTTGGGAAAGACAGGTGGCCAGTTTACCGCTGCCCGGTCCGGGGCCAGTGATCACCACCAACGGCTGCTCCGTTTCGATAAAGGTGTTCGCCCCGTAGCCCTCATCGCTGACGATTACGTCCACGTCAGTGGGGTATCCCTTTGTAAAGCGATGGGTGTAAACTCGGACGCCGCGGCGCTCCAGTCTGTTCTTGAAAAGGTCGGCGGAAAGTTGACCCTCGAAGCGCGTGATTACCACGGCGAGGATGTCAATCCCCCACTCGCGGAGGTCGTCGATTAGCTTGAGTGCGTCTGCGTCGTAAGTGATTCCAAAATCCGCCCTCACCTTCTTGCGTTCGATGTCTCCGGCGTAGATGCAGAGGATGATGTCGGCCTGCTCTTTAAGTTGCCGCAGAAGCTGCATCTTCACGTTCGGATCAAACCCCGGCAGGACGCGGGAGGCGTGATAATCAAACAGGAGTTTCCCGCCGAACTCGAGGTACAGTTTGTTCCCGAACTTTTCCATCCGCTTCAGGATGGCTTGCGACTGTTCTTTCAGGTATTGCTCGCCGTCGAATCCTGTTTTACCCAGCACTTTATCGACTCCTAACTTATTGCGTTCTTGTGGCGCAGCCGCGTCCTCACCTGTCTGCGCAGGAGCGAGCCAAAATTGCCGCACGGATGTAACGAGCCGTCCGCCCAATGGCTAAAGAAACTTCGGCGCGTAGAACAAGTGGCCGGGGCAGCGGCAGTCCGAGGCGCCGAAACCCGGCATCGTGAGGTCAAACATTCCGCCAAGCTCAGCGGCCAACTCGCATTCGCGCGACCGCGGACCGGGAGCGACCACCGCCCCGAGCATCTCGGCATGACTCGAAAGATAATCGATGTGCCAATGGAGCCGCTTGGTCTTTCGGCCGTGCCGTTCAAGTCTGGCCGACAGATTTCTCTGAGCGCTTCCTGCGTAAAAGTACATCCCCCGCCGAAGGAACGCCATGCCCAGCCTGCCCACGCGGATGTGGCGCGACCGAGGCAAATAAAACACAGCAACATAGACACCGCTGTTCAATTTCGCATTCCGCCTTCTGACCGTTGCGAGACTGCGAGCGCCGCAGCTCTGGAGCTCCGGCGGAACAGTAGTTCCCTGTGTGGAGCAGAGGCGCAGAACGCTACTCCTGCGCTTTCTTATCCTTGCAGCTGAAGCCCCACGCCGCGGTAAGGCGCTTGTTGCCGGGATTGTTGTCGTACACAACGGTCAACGTGATGTTGCGCTGACCTTCAGCTGCGCCCTTCTTTCCTTTCGCCTGCCCGGTTTGCACCTCGCCTGCCTGCGCTGCGGGCAGAAGCAGCGAGAGCAGAGCCACGAACGCGAACATCCAGATTCGCTTGTGTGTGCCATCCGGTTCGCGGTAACGCATGTTTATCCCCTTCCAGAACCCGGCAGCGGAAAGCCGAGGATAGGAAAGTTCAGCTTCCCGCCCGCCTGAGTGAAAGCCGGATCTCGGCGCCCTCCACTGTTGCTACACGCTGCGGCTGGTCAACCGAGCCGCGGTCGAGGGCAACAGCGAGCGTCTCCTCCTTGATATAGCCAGCCCACGTTGTCACGGCCGACGCCAGCCGCTCGTCGTTGGTGTCGAACCGCAGCCGAATACGGTCGTTCATCTCCAGTTCGGCGTCCTTCCGAAGTTGCTGCACGTGCCGGACCACGTCGCGCGCCATCCCCTCGGTAATCAGGTTCTGTGTCAGTTCGGTGTTCAACGCGATGCTGAAAGCCGCCTCCTCGGCCCCGGCGAGATGTTCCGGCCAGACCCGCTCGACCGCGACATCGTCGGCGCCCAAGCGGTGTTCCTCGCCGCCGGCCAAAACGGTCAGACCGCCGGGCTGCTTCACCCCGCTTGCCACTTCGGCAGGGTCCATTTCCGAAAGTGCGGCGGCTACCTTGCTTGCGTCCTTGCCCAACCTGGGGCCGAGCCGACTCATATCAGGGCGCACGCTGTAACTGAGCACGTCGTCCAGGGTCTCCTTTATCGTCATCGACTTGACGTTGAGCTCGTCGAGCAGCTGCGCCTTAAATCGCTGGACGCCGGCTCGGACTTCCGAGTCGGCGGAAGCGACAATGATTTCGCTCAGCGGCTGCCGGACGCGGACCTGTCTTGCGGAACGCAACCTGAGCGCCGCGGACGCCACCTCCGTCACAGAATCCATGTGCTTCGAAAGCGTCTGGTCGATCAGCGAGTCGTCAGGCCGCGGATACTCGCAGAGGTGAATGCTCTCTGGCGCCTCCGGAGCGGCGCCGCGCCCCAGGTTCTGGTAAATCCGCTCCGTCACAAACGGGCAGACGGGCGCGATGAGCTTACAAAAAGTAATCAGCGAAGTATATAGCGTTTGATATGCGGCCAACTTGTCGCGGTCCGCCTTATCCTTCGTGCGCCAGAACCTACGCCGGCTCCGCCGAACATACCAGTTCGACAGGCCGTCGATAAAGTTCTCCGCCTGCTCGACAAACCCGTGCACCTGATAGTTCCCGAACTCGGCATGGGCGCGCTTGATGAGCAGTTGCAGGTCCGACAACAGCCAGCGGTCGATGTCCTGCCGCTCGGCAGCCGGTACCTGCTCCTCCGTGGGGTCAAAGCCGTCCAGTCGTGCGTAGTTGGCCAGGAATGCAAACACGTTCCACAGAGTGTTGAAGACCTTACGCTCGCCCTCCTTGCCCGCTTTGTATCCGAAGTTGAGGTTATTGACCGGGTTGTGGCGGCAGAAGACCCACCGCATTACGTCAACCCCCATCTTCTCGGCGGCGTCCTCGAACCAGATGGCGTTGCCAGCCGACTTGTGCATCGGCTGCCCGTTCTCGTCTCGCACCAGCGCGTGCCCGAGCAGCGTCTTGAACGGCGGGATGTTTTCCATCATCGTGGACATCGCCAGCATCGCATAGAACCAGTTGCGGAACTGACCGGGAAAACACTCGGTCACAAGATCGGCCGGAATCCACTTCGACCAATACTCGCGGTCGGTGTTGTATTTCACTGTGGAGTAGGTCACAATCCCCGCGTCGAGCCACGGGTTGCCCACGTCGCTGACACGCGACACTTCTCTCCCGCACTTCTCGCATTTGATGCGGACGGCATCGACGTGCGGCCGATGTGGCGAGTGGCCCTCGAACTCCTCCCAGCCGGCTGCGGCGCGTTCCCGCAGTTCCTCCTTGCTCCCAATCACGTCGAACCAGCCGCACTCGCACTCGAAGATGGGCAAGGCCAGCCCCCAGTACCGCTTCTTCGAGATCATCCAGTCGCGCATATTGTCCAGCCACTCCAACTCGCGCTCCAGCCCCCATTCCGGAATCCATCGCACTTGCCTCGCTACTTCCTTGATTTCCTCCCGCCACGACATGTCGATATACCATTCGTGGACGTATCGAAAGAGGAGCGGCGTTCTGCACCGCCAGCAGTGAGGATAGCTGTGGACGTATGGCCCCGCCGTGTAGAACAGGCCCTTTTCCTTCAGGCTGTGTAAGACGGCGTCCGTCACGTCGCCGGCGAACTTGCCGGTCAGGACCCCATAACCCTCGATATAAACGCCCGACTCATTCAGTGGCGCCGGCGCGGGCAGGTCGTGCTCGTGCGACAGGTCAAAGTCCTCCTTGCCGCAGCCGGGCGCGATGTGCACGATGCCCGTCCCCTCGTCCTCCGACACCTGCTTCCAGCCAATCACCACGTGCCGGTTCCTGGCTTCGGCCTCCGCCGGAAGTTCGTCGAACGGGCCGTCGTATTCCAGCCCCACCAGTTCACTGCCGGGGAGGTCCTCGACGAACTTGAATTCGCCCTGCAACTGGCTGACGCAGTTGCGGCCGAGGTAGTATGTTTCGCCCTTTTGTTCGACCTTGGAGTAAAGCAGCTTTGGATGCACCGCGCAGGCGACATTCGCCGCCAGAGTCCACGGTGTCGTCGTCCACACCAGGAGGAACTCATTCGTGCCACGGCGCAGCGGCATCTTGAGGACTACCGACGGGTCGGTGATTTCGCGGTATGCCTCGTGCATCTCGTGCTGGCTGATACCCGTCCCGCACCTCGGGCACCACGGCATCACGTCTGCACCCTTATACACCAGCCCGCGGTCATGGCATTTCTTGAGGAACGCCCAGATGGTGTAGTTGTTCTCGTCCGACATGGTGTAATAAGAGTTGCCCCAATCCATCCAGTAGCCCAGCCGGATTGACTGCTGCGTCTGGATAGCGGAGTATTTGCGGACGCGTTCCTTGCATTTCTCGACGAACTCCCCGACGCCGTATTGCTCGATGTCCTTTTTCGTGTTGAAGCCGAGTTCCTTCTCCACCTCCACCTCGACCCACAGGCCCTGGCAGTCGAAGCCGTTCTGGTAGCGTTGGCGGTGGCCCATCATTGCGTGATACCGCTGGAAGCAGTCCTTATACGTGCGGCCCCAGGCGTGGTGCACGCCCATCGGGTTGTTCGCTGTGATAGGCCCGTCGAGGAACGACCAGACCGGCCCGTTCTTGTTTTTCTCGCGGAGTGTGTCGAACGTCCCGTTCTGCTGCCAGAACTTCAGAACGTCGTGTTCGGAAGGGATAAGGTTTGGTTGTGTTGCTACTGGTTCAAACATCCTGCAAACCTGACCACAAAGACACGAGAACCGGACGCATCCGCCGCAGCCCTCAGCAACGTCGAAGCGGCCAAGGCGGAATGGCGGATTTTATCGGTGTTGGCGGGTCAAGTCAAGGAGAGCGGCGGGCGGAGAACGCGGACTGCTTCTCTTCCGCACGTGCTCAGGACTACTGAGGCGAGACAACGCGAAGCTTGCGCTCGGTAAGAACGACGAAACAGCCGGCCCACTCCTGCACCTTTTCCGTTCGGAAAACCGTTTCCACTTGGTGTACCAGCGCCTGCCGGCCCGGTTGCACAAGCCGCACGAGGAGGATGCCACCGTGGGTTCCCGGGGCAAATCGCCGGATGTCTGAGAAGTCCAGGTCTTGGGTGATCAGGAAGCGCGCCGACTCCTGCGCCGCCTGCCAAACTTGGTCGTCGGACGTTCCAGCCAGACCCTCCGCCAGCACGGTGTCCACATCGTGGCCCAATGCAGAAAGGGCTTCACTCAGGGCGGCGGGAAGGTTCTCGTCGAGCTTGATTTTCACTTGATGCTGGGTGTGCCCGTGACCGGCAGGTCTTCCCCGGCCGACGCCGCTGCAAATGCAATGACCGCTCGGACATCCTCCGCCGACAACGTCGGGAAGTCCGCCAGAATCTCCTCGACGTTCCCGCCCTCGGCGAGACTGGCGAGGATCGTGCGCACCGTCACCCGTGTGCCCTTGATGACTGGCTCACCGCCGCAGACCGACGGGTCACGCACAATGCGATCCGCGTACTTCGGCCCGCTCATTGTATCTTCCTCCGTGACGGCTACCGTCGGCGCCGACCGCCGCTCCATCATTGCCGTAAGTATAGCACGCGGCGGCCGCTCAGACCAAACGATTTCTGATGGCGACTCAGAGCCCAGCGTCGCAGACCCAGATTAACCCGCAAAAGCCGACATAAGCGTCCACGGACGCAAACCGCGGCCACGCCCCAGCTGGAAAGACGCAGCGTGGGACACCACACGCGGAACGCGGAACTCGAAGCCCGGGCGAAAACCAACCCGCTCCGTTCTCTTCCGCACATGCTCAGGACTACTCAGGCGAGACGACGCGGAGCTTGCGCTCGGTAAGAACGACGAAACAACCGGCCCGCGGGAAGGTTCTCGTCGAGCCCGTTTTTCACTTCATATTAGGCGTTGCGGGCACGGTGTGCATAACCATCTCTGAATTAAGTGTATTGTCCCCCGAACTACCCCAGCGTCCCTTTTTTACAGTTCAGGGTGCCCAATTCTCTTGTGCGCCTCTGACGGATAGTTCTCCAACAATCGCTCTGATGATGCGCACTCCTGGATGCAAGTCCTGCACATAAGTTCGGGCATGTCCCAGTTGGGGGTTATGTATTTATCGCACGCGGATACATCATCCAAGCGATATGCCATTTTGCACTTCACGGGACACTTGCTTATGCAGGGAGCGGCGCAGGATGCACACTCTTCACGATAGCGTTCACCATCGTATATAGAATATTCGTCGAATTCGAAGTCGCTGAATATGGCATCGATCTTGGCGTTGAGGCCGAACTTATTTGTGAAGACTAATGATTGCTTCGCAATTTTGCCCAATCCAGCCAGTACGGCGAGTTGTTTTCTATTTACCTGATAATCGTCATAACCAAAATGATTGCCGAATTTGCGTTTTAGAATACTAATTATTCTCGGAGTAAGCGATTCTCTGAAATAATAGTCTGCGGCAACTGTAGTGAGTATGACATATACGATTACCGATTTGACGAAAGCAGGTGGGGTGCTGGAATATCGGCGGTCGTATTCGGACCACACCGGCACTATATCCCCCGGTCTTATTATTCCTATGTCATAAGGCGTGTTGTGTTCGTTTGCTTCGCGAAAAGCTGTGTCGATATCGGGAATGTTCATTGGTCAAATAGACCGAGCGAAAAAGGGGACATCAGCGTCCACGGACGCAAACCGCGCCCACGCCCCAACTGGAAAGACGCAGCGTGGGACACCACACGCTGAACGCGGAACTCGCAGCTCGAAGTCCGAGCGAAAAGGAGTGCGGATTTTATCGGTGTTGGCGGGTCAAGTCAAGGAGAGCGGCGGGCAAGTATGGATGGTCGCAGCTTGGACTTTCTTCTTTGGCGCTGGCCAAGCCAGCTTTCGGAGTGCGACGAAAGGTCGCACCGTAACGGGGAAAAGAGGGACTGCTACGCCGCTAGCTGCCTATGTGGTCCGTAGCGCGCCCGGCGCGCGGAGCCCTGTCCCCGGTTCCCCCTGAATATCCGCAACCACCTAGAGATAACTATTGCGTCCCCCGAACTCCGTACGCTAGGGCGATACGGACCGCGCCGCGCTCAGTATTGCGTCGCAGGCCTTCTCAAGCAGCTGAGAGCTCTTGGAGTCACTGTACAGGTGTTCGATGGTGGCGGCAACAAGCATCGGATTCTTGCGTCTGACGTCACCCGTCAATTGGTGCTTTTCTCTGGCTCTCGCCTCTGCAGCGTCCCACACACTCTGGCCGAAATCGGCGTGCACAACCGCCGCCAGATTCGGAGACCACATGATGCCGCTGCCACGCCACAACGTATCTGAGGAAAGGGCGTCAGTGTCCGGAATGGTGGCCACATCGATCACGTTGATCTCATCCGGCCGTTTGGAGCAAAATGCCGACAACGCAAGGAGACAGGCATTGTCCCTCCGATTCTTGTTGATTTCGTCGGGCTTGCGTTTGTTCGTGTCTGAGTCAAAGACGACGAACGCACGTATGCCGAGCTGGAGGGCAATCGCAAGCGGGCGACTCATGTTGGTCTTGCATTCACATACCACAAAGTGACAGCCACACCGCCTGAACTCGTCCCATCTTTCTGTGAGGTGGAGGCACGTCGAGATGAAAGCAACGTCCTCAGGCCCCTCCACCAAGACCGCAAGATTTGCGAAAAAGAGCTCTTTCTGCGACGGCTGCATGACCTGCTCAATCCTGGCCATCAGGCTACTCGGCGTCCCTGGTTTCTGGGACAATGCCGCCGACAACAGAGCCTCGAGTTGCTTGTAGTCAGTAGCTGTAACGGTCGAGAATCGCCTGGACGGATCTTTCCGGAACAAGCGGACGCTTTCGAACCCTTTGCTGGAAACGAAATATGGACTGTGGGTGGTGAGGAGAACCTGGGAATTATGTTGTCGTTCCCGTGCAAGGACTTCTAGGAGATTCGAGACATGCTGAGCCTGTGGCGGATGAAGGTAGAGCTCCGGCTCCTCGAAGCCCAACAGAAGCGTCGCACCGTCCTCCTCCTCAGCTGTTGCAAGTTCCTGCAACATGGACACAAGGAAAGCTCTTTGTAGCCCGTGGCCAAGTCTGGCAACCTCACCCATGAAATCGTCTTCACCAATTGAAACCCGTGCGCTTGGTGTATTGATCACAACCGATTTATCAGGGTCATAACGCCAGCCTATGGACAAGGTTGCACCCGGAGTCGCCCACTGTTGAAGCCTACTCTCAAGAGACCGCTCAAGAGCGCCGAGCAGTCCCTTGTTGTCGTCGAGGAGTTGTTGGTACCTTTGCTTGAGATCCGCCTTGAGATCCGCTAATGGCGACTCGAAATCGACCTTTCCTCGAACAGTCCGCTGCAGCAATTGCCCCAACGCCGTTCTAGTCCCTTCTTCCTGTTCTTCAGATGGCTGTTTGATCGCTGGCACGTAGACCCACTGAATGTACTTGTCCAGTAGATTCGTACCCCTGGTCCAACCATAGAATTGGCTACTGGACTCCACCAACTCGCACAGATCAGGGCGCTCCTTCTCGTAGGACTGAAGCGCCTCGGTCATTCCGCGCTTGGTCGACTCGGACGGAAGCTCTTGGTGTTGCTCCCTGATGCCCGTGTAGATCGGCCTCAGATCGGCCAGTTTTGCGCCTTCGTTGTCAGCGGCAAAGAAGGGAGCGAAGTCCCGCATTACAAGTCGCGAACCATACTGCTTGACCTCGGCGCTGGCCGTATCCGGATTCCACGTAGCCTTGGCGGAAACGATGAGCTTGTCCTGTCGGTAGTAGGCGTGTAGATCCTTTTGCGCGTCCGCTGAGAGATCCTGGAAAGTCAGGGTGACAGTAACGGGGCTAGACGTGCCCCTGTGATGGAAATCTTCTTGCGTGAGGGTCCATACACCCGTAGTGACCCCGGCAGTATTGCGAAAGAAAATATTCAAGGCCTGCAGGACAGTCGATTTGCCAGTTCCGTTGGCCCCCACCATGCAGGTGTAGTCATCCAGCTCGATGGTCTCGTTCTTGATCGACCGGAAGTTCTCGATGTGTATGCTCTTGAGTTTCATCTATTCCCCCTTGCTAGACACAAACATGTCGTTTCCTGAAGTCCAAGCGACCGTATAGCGGGCGCCGCACTTGCCTCAGCCCCGCGAGGGAACGGCAAATACCGCGATCTGCCTGACATCCTTCGGTGTCAGACTCGCTTGAGCGTTCAACGACCGCGGCACACTCGCCTTCAGGCCGAGCAACGCAAGAGCTTGCTCCTCAGTTAGCTCCAGCTTCACGATGAGCTCTCGCGAATCCACACAGACCACCTCTTCGATCCGTCGCCCCGCCCACCCCGCCGCATCCGGCACAAAGAAGAGGCAATAGGTTCGTCTCCTAGCGCGTTCACTTGTTCGCAACAGCACTTCGCTATACCTTACGAGGTCTAGCCAAATGCTTTTCCCCTTCTTGAACTCAAGGAAGTAGTTGCCCCACCTCGCATCCCAATAGCGTTGCTTCTTGTCTCGAACCATCTCCAGCGCCTCACAGATTCCTTGTTCATACCCGCTGTTCTTGTGGACCCAATCCCCCTCTAGGCTGGCTAGCTTCTCCCCGATGTGACCTCTCAGGTCATCCAGCATAGGTGCTCTGTCCTGCATTGCGCCACCTATCCGACAAACTCACCAAGCTCTGCTGGTTCGGCCGTGTGTCACCGTTGACCTCTGGTCCGCACAGGGTACCGCAGCGGCTACGTCCGAAGGCCGCGCTCTGGAAACCAACGCGGCGTGGCGTGGTGGTTGGGTCGTGTTGCGGCGACCTGGCCCACTCCGTTGGGCTGAGGATACGGGGGCGGGGCCGGGAGTCAAGAAAAAAGGACTGGTCAGTGGTGAGCGATTGGCGGTCCACCGGCTCGGGGCGCGCACGGGCGCGTCGGATTGACTTCGCCCGGCGCCAGTTCTATGATTTAGCGCCAGCTCGTCAGGGCGGAGCGTGGCGTAGCCGGGTCGTGCCAGGGTAGCCGCGAAGGAGGACGTGTGAGTATCGAGGAAAAACAGCGGCCGGTTCGGGTGGACATGCTGACCGTGGGGCCGATGCAGGCGGTCTGCTATCTCGTCACAGATAAGGCCACGGACGAGATGATGGTGGTCGATCCGGGCGGCGACGCTGGCCTGGTTGCGGAGTCGATCCGCATGGCCGGCGCCCGGCCGAAGTTCATCGTGAATACCCACGGCCACGCTGACCATATTGCGGCTAACGCAGAACTGAAAGAGCGATACCCGGAGACGGAGCTGTGTGTTCACTCCGCCGACGCCGAATTGCTCTTGGAACCGGTGAAGAATCTGTCCGCATTGTTCGGCAGGTCCATCAAATCGCCCCCGGCAGACCGAACGGTGGAACAGGGGGACGAAATCGCGCTGGGCAAAAACTGCTTCAAAGTTATCCATCTGCCCGGGCACACGCCCGGCGGGATTGCGTTATATTGGCCTGGGACGGACTCCGTCGCGCCCATGCTTTTCAGCGGCGATACGCTGTTCGCTGGCGGTATCGGCCGCACGGACTTGCCGGGCGGCGATGAGGAGGCGCTCATTGCGGCAATACGAGAGAAGCTTTTCACCCTGCCGGACGACTCGCTTGTCCTGCCCGGCCACGGCCCCTGCACC
This sequence comes from Candidatus Brocadiia bacterium, assembly GCA_030605345.1. Taxonomy (GTDB): domain Bacteria; phylum Planctomycetota; class PUPC01; order PUPC01; family PUPC01; genus JAUWIN01. The sequence continues at coordinate 19,084 of JAUWIN010000006.1, read as the reverse complement.
ACCATCGGCCGCGAAAAGCAGACAAATCCTTTTCTCGGCACAGCGTAGGTTGATAAGATGGGTGGGCTGGCGGAACACGCAGAGTTTTCGCCGCAACATTGAGCCTGAGTTTCAGCGTTGGGAACACGGAGGAGGCACACGATGAGCGACAAAAAGGTTGACCACGAATGGAAGAAACAGGCCCGCGAGGAAGCGGAAAAACTGAGCTCGGAAAAAACTGACCGCGCGCCCGGACAGCCGCCCGAAGCTTCTTTCCCGGTGATTGTGTCGTCATTCGTCGCCCAGGCCCTTATCGCCCTGGGTGAGATGGAAAGCCCGGTGGACGGCAAGCGGACGCAGGACCTCGACGCGGCCAAGTTCAGCATCGACATGCTTCAGATGCTCGGCGATAAGACCGAGGGCAACCTCGCCGAGGAGGAGAAACAGATGCTCGAAAACTCACTCTACGACCTCCGCATGCGCTACGTCCGGGCAAGTTCATGAACGCGATACATGCGAAGAACCGCGATGAAGACTACATGGCCGAAGCGCTGCGACAGGCCCGCCTGGCGCTCGATAACGGAGAGGTCCCGGTCGGCGCCGCTATTGTTCGCAACGGCAGCATCATCGCCCGAGCGCACAACCAGCGCCAGTTGCTGGGCGACCCGACAGCACACGCCGAGATGATTGCCATCACCCAGGCCGCGGAACACTGCGGCGGCTGGCGCCTCGACGGCTGCACAATGTATGTTACGCTCGAACCCTGCGCCATGTGCGCCGGCGCAATCGTGCTGGCCCGGCTGCCCAGGCTGGTCTTTGGGCCGTGCGACCCCAAGGGCGGCGCGGTCGGTTCCCTTTACGACATCCCGCGCGACCCCAGGCTGAACCACATCGTCGAAGTGACCTCCGGCGTGCTCGAACGGGAATGCTCCGAAATACTTACCGAGTTTTTCAGGAATAAGAGACAGGCACACTCGGCCGCGCGGCGCGAGCTGGAATGAAAGTCCTGCAACTCGTAACCGGACTTGGACAGGGGGGCGCGGAGCAGGTCGTCCTTGACATCGCCACCCGTCTCGACCCGGAGCGCTATCAAATCTCGGTCTGCTCCATCCTTGCGGTGCCAGGGGCGCAGGGCGGGAACGTCGGCCGGCTGAAGGACGCCGGCGTCGATGTCATGTCGCTGGGGCTGACTGCCAAGTGGCAGCTGCGGCGCGCCGCGGCGCTCGAAAAGTTGCTCCGCGACGTGCAGCCTCACGTCCTCCATTGCCACATGTTCCACGCGAACGTGCTGGGCCGATGGATCGGCCGCCGGGCGGCTGTCCCAAATATCATTTCGACCGTGCACATCGCCGAGCGAAGATGGCGGCCCTGGCGCTTCTGGCTCGAACGAAAAACCGACCCACTCGGCGCCATCACTGTCTGCGTGTCGAACGCAGTGCTCGAATTCCAGTCGAGAAGGACACGCCTGCCCGCAGACAGGTTCACGGTGATACCGAACGGCATTGACACCGCCAGCTTTGCGAAGCCGTCGAGACCGCGCCGCGATGTGAGAGCCGAGTTCGGCATCAGACCGGAAGCGAAGGTGGTAGGCAGCGTCGGCAGGCTCGCCCGGCAAAAGGGCCACCGCTACCTCATTCAGGCGGTTTCCAGACTCCCAAAACCCTGGGACGACGCCGAACTGGTCATTGCCGGGGACGGCCCGGAGATGGGCAAACTGCGCTCGCTCGCCCGGCGTTCCGGCTGCGCCGCGCGTATCCACCTCGTCGGCGGGCGGTCTGACGTGCCCGACCTGCTGCACGCGTTCGATGTGTTCGCGATGCCGTCGCTCTACGAGGGGTTCGGGCTGACGTTGGTCGAGGCGATGGCCGCTGGCGTCCCGGTGGTTGCTTCCGCCGTTGACTCATTGCCGGAGGTGCTCGGCGCGGGGGGCATTCTTGTCCCGCCCGCCGACCCCGACAGACTTGCGGAAGGCATCTGTAAGGCGCTGGCGAACCCTGCCCCGGAGCAGACCGAAAAAGCGCGCGCCCGTGCCCGTGAGCGGTTCGACGTCAGCATCATGGTGCGGAATTATACTGAATTGTATGATGCGTTCGTGGGGGCAGGCGGCTGAGAGCCATCCGCGCTGCTGAGCGCGCGGGGCGGCCTTCGCTGACGGGCGGAATCACACCGCGGCAGAGCTCCCGCCATCGACGTAGATTACCTGGCCTGTGACGAAGTCCGACGCTGGCGAAGCAAGGAACACGGCAAGGCCGGCGAGGTCTTCCGGCTCACCCCATCGCCCCATTGGAGTCCTGCTTTTTACCCACTGGTCGAACCGCTCGTCTGTGTATAGCGGCTTGGTCAATTCAGTCCTGAAGTAACCCGGAGCGATGGCATTCACGTTGATTCCGTGCGGCGCCCACTCGACCGCCAGCGCTCTGGTCAGCTGCGCCACCGCGCCTTTGCTGGCGCTGTATGCTGCTGTCCCCGGACGCGACGCCCTGCTCATCAGGGAGGCGACGTTAATAATCTTTCCCTTCCGGCCGCGCGCGATGAGGCGGCCGCCGACCTGGCGCGACAGAGCGAACACGCTCCGCACGTTCAACCCCATCACCGCATCCCAGTCTTCGAGCGGCACCTCGGTAGCCGCGCCTCGCCGCGTCATGCCGGCGCTGTTCACCAGAATATCCACCAGGCCGGCTTCGTTCTCGATGCCCGCGAGGAGGTCGGGTATCCCTTCCGCATCTGCCAGGTCGAAGGAGCAAAAAACCGCCTTGGTCCCACGCTTTCTGACCGCTTCTGCCGCATCCGCGAGCTGGTCTTCCGAGCGGGCGACCAGCGCCACGTCGGCGCCGTGTTCGGCCAGGGCAAGCGCCATCGCCCGGCCCAGCCCCCGGCCGGCGCCGGTCACCAGCGCCAGGCGGCCGCTCAAGTCCCACAGGTTTTGTGCTTCTGCTGACAAATGTGGCCGGTTCCCTTTAGTTGTCGCGCTTGGGCGTGTTGCCCAACGCAGCGTCGGTGACCGCACGGTCCATCAATTCTTTCCGACCGAGCCGACTCGCTTTGCGGCTGACGTAGAACTGCCGGACGTATTCGTGGAGCCGGCCGACAATCCGCAGCTCCGGCAGGCGGGTCCGGGCAATGTCGTCCATCGTTTTCTTCATCAGCCGGCGGCGGCGCTTCGGGTCCTTCACCGTCTGCTCGTACCACCGCCGCCGCGTCAGCAGCAGGGAGAACTTTGCTTCGTCGATGTATCGGCGATGCAAAGCGACCTTATGTGCCATCTTAGACCAATCGATCAACAGGTCGTCGTCCTCTTTCCCCTCAGCCGAGAGGACTCGGGTGCGTGCCTTTAGCTTGGCGGCTTGCGCCTCGAGCTGCTTGTGTTCTTTTCGCAGGCGGAGAAGTCGTTTCTTTTCGCTCTCGATGTCGGCCCGAACAACAACGGGCGGCAGCGGGACCTGGAGGCATTTCTCACGCCGTGAGATTTCGCTGGCGCATTCCTTCGTCGCCCGGACGATTGACGCCGCCGGCTTCTTCGCCAGGGTATGATCGGCGGCGAGCTCGAACCGCAGCGTGACAATTTCGTGATGGCCGGCGGCGAATGTGAAGTTGCGGCCCCGCCTGGTCAGTTTTTCGCAGGTGACGTCTTCGGCCACGTTGGACTTGCAGGCGCTCTTGACCTTGGCCCCGAGCTGGATGCGGCCGGTGACCTTTTGCGCGCGGGGATTGTAGCAGCGGACGATGAGCGCTCGGCCGTCTTCGCTGCGTTTGATTGCCGAGTGAATCAGCTTATGAGCCGGGGTGATGTTGAGGAAGCAGAAATCTGCGGGCATCCGGCCGGGGTGGGGGTTGGTCTGCGCCACGCGGACGGGCTCGTTGAAACGCTCGCTCTCGACGTGCACGCCGCCGTCAAACCAGTCGCCCGCGTGCGGGCAGAAGCCGTAACGGAACGTGTGTGTGCCGAAGCACTGGGCGGTCGGGGTGTATATCTCCCAGCCGACGTCGCCGTCGCGGGTCAGGATATCCATGTGCGTCATCCATCCAACAGACCGCAGGAGGGTGAGTGCGATCTCGCGGCCTGGCTTGGTAATCTCGTATTCGCGGACGCCCTTGGCCACAACGCCGACGCCGCGAGCGCCGTCGTGGTAGTCACAGAAACCGTGGAATGGGTAGCTGCGGATGCGGATGGTGTCGCGGCCGGCAATCACCAGCCCTTGCAGCCGCTTGGGCAGCTCGATGCCCCATTGCTCGCCGACGTAGGTGAAGGGGTTGACGTCGAACGCTTCGCCGGCGAATGAGCGGTCGCTTTTGACGCCCGTGGGGAAGTGCACCCGCAGGCGGTGATTGCGCGCTGTGTTGGTCAGGTGGGTTACCCAGTCCACTCGCCTGCTCCCGACCGCGAGTTCGATATAGCTGACGATGGGCATGTCCACGGTCTTGGCTGTGCGGCGCTGGCGGTTCTTGTGCAGTGCGGCCGGGATTTTCATCGTCATTTCGACGCGGAATCGAGCCACCAGCGGCCCGGCCTCGACGAGTCGCACTGTCGCCCGGCAGTCCTTGCTCGAGACGAGCTTCTCCGTCGGAGGATAGGAGTAGTCATACAAGTCGCCCATGTCCCCGCCGTCAACGAGGGCGCCCACCTGCCGGTGCGTGCGGCCGGTTCGCTTGTCCGTGACGTCAACCGTGCCGTTACGATTGATCTTGATTTTGAGATATTCGTTTTCAGCTGTTCGCTTGTGTTCGTCGGCCTGGACGGTCTTTGTGGCCGTCGGACTGCCTCGGCGCTGCGGGACGAGGAGGACCGTCGCATAGCCCAGCGGCGGCAGAGTCGGGCGAAAGACGATTTCGGTCTTCCGGCCGCGCCTGGACACGACCTGGAGCGGGAGCGACCGGTCGCGGGAATCGACGACCCTGAAGGGGCCGAAGTCCGGCGGCAGATCGACGGTTGTCCGGACGATGTCCTTCCGCTTCAGGTTGGTTGGATTAAACGCGACGAGAGCGTGGCCGTCGCGGCCGGCTTTGCTGGTGTCGACGTGGCCGACGATCCGCTGCATTTTGCCAGTGACGATGTCGCCGGAAATTTTCTCGACTCGATCGTAGCGCTTGTGCATGTCAATTTCGACTTCGTCGCTGCAACAGCCACAGATGTCGTCGTGGTGGTCGTTTTGCAGGATTAGTTTCCACGACCGTTCGAGCTGGTCGGCGGGATAGGTGTCGCCGCGGGTCCAGGTCAAGGTGCTGAGCGGCTCGGCCCACTTTTGGTTGAGCTTTTCGCAGCGGTCATTGCGGAGTTTGATCTGGACGCGGGTCGAGAGCGTCCCGTGCAGCAGCGGCATGTACATGCCGCTATAAAGGAAGCCCTGGCAGTGGGGGAGCTGCTTGCCCTTGAGGGTTGGCTTGATTATCTCGAAGAACTCGTCCGGGTTGGTCTGCCGCAGGGCGTAGGGTTTGGCCTTGCGCTTGATTCGGCGGATGATGGGCAGGATGTCGTCGATGACCTGGTCCTGCTCGAAGCCGTTGAAGAGAGGGATGTGTGGCGAGAGGCAGAGCGGCGCCAGCTTCTCCATCTCTATGTCGATGCGGTTCTCGGCGATCTTCGGCATCTGGGCGAGGTTCATCGCGTTGCGCGCGGTGTTCATCGTGTAGACCGCGAGCAGTTCGCTGCCGTCGGGCCCCCGCCAGGTGAACTCGCTCATGATTTCCTCAGGCGGTATGGGGAAACCGCGGGCAATGAAGATGCTGTCGATGCCGAACTGATTCAGCAGTTGTGGCGTCTGGCTGATGTGGCCGAAGGTGTCGATGAGCCAGCCGATCTTCATCACCTTGCCGTATTTCTGGGCAAGCTTGTGGCCGAGGAGGAGGTTGCGGACGTGCGCCTCGCCGCTGATGAGGACGTAGTCCGGCTGGATGTAGGTCGGCCCGGCGGCGAGCTTGCCGCGGCCGATGTGCCGGGCCAGGTTACGCCTGGCGGCCGGACGCCGGCTCGGCGGCAGTTCGTCCATGAAGTCGTCGATAATTTCTGTCTGCCCGTCGAGGACCATGCGGTAGTCGGGCTCGCGCGCCATCATCTTGAACAGGTTGGTAAAGAAGCCGACCGCCTGTCTCCGCGTGATCCGCTCCGTCAGAACCCAGTCGCGGTCCCAGTGGTTGTGCGTGATGATGTGTCCGGTGACCGGAGTGGTTGCAGCTTGCTGCTTGTTCATCGAAGATGTCCTTCCACGTCCGTGGCGAAGCACATCAAGGGAGACCATACATGTTTGTTCGGAACGATTACGCGGAGCATTGGTCCTATACTTCGGCGGAGTAGCGGTTGGTCATTATGGCGTGCAATTTCTTTATGGCTCCCCGTTCTATCTGGCGGACACTCTCACGGGTGAGTTTGACCTTTTCGCCGATCTGGGCCAGTGTCATCGGGCGGTCTTTGCCCAGACCGTATCGTAGTCTTAGGATTTTGGTCTCGCGTGGAGTTATCGAATCGAGCAGGCGGCGGAGGGTTTCGTGTTCGCTTTGTGTGAGGAGGCCCGACTCCGGCGGTTCGGTTTTGTCGTCCTTTATCAGTGCATTGAGCGAGGACATCAGGTCCAGGCTCACCGGCTGGCTCGGCCTCGAACACAGTCGGACTATCCGCTTGACCAGTTTATAGTTTTTCGCCCCCGCCCCAGCCGCTTTGACGATTTCATGGGGCGCAGGCTGGTGCCCCAGTCCCGTACGCAAACGCAACTCGGCGTTCTTCCACTGCGAGATTGCCTCCACCATGTAGGCGGGAACACGAACGGTTTTCGACGTGTTCGTCAGCGCTCGTCGGATGGCCTGCTTGATCCACCAGTTGGCATAGGTACTGAACCGGCAGTTCTGCCTGTAGTTGAACTTTTCCACCGCCCTCAGCAGGCCGATGTTCCCCTCCTCAATCAGGTCCATGAGCGGCAGGCCCCGGTTGACGTATTTCCGCGCGATGCTCACCACAAGCCGCAGGTTGGAATTGACCATCCGCTCTCGCGCTTCCGCGTCGCCGCCCTTGTCCAGACGCTTGGCCAGGTCCTTCTCCTCTTCGGCCGTCAGCAGCGGCGTGCGGCTGATGTCACGAAGATAAGCTTCCAGTGCCGGTTCCTTCGAAGCGATGTTCTACACCTCCAGTAGTTTCCGGCCGTCCTTCAGGATGGACTCCTCGGCGTAGGTCCGCACCGGCGCGGCGCAAGCCCTGAATTGTCTTCGGATGCGCCCTCCTGCGGTGGTCTGGCGGACACTGCTCCCGACCCTCAGGCGCCGGGCTTTTGCACGAGCAACGCAACATTCTATCTCCGCGCATGCAGGCTGTCAAACTAGCACGGGCGGCCTTTTGGCGTTAAGAGCTATCCAAAAAAGTGGGTCTGTTTCGTGGCACGGGCACCCTGCCCGCCTCTGGCGGGCCAAGCCTGCCCTGAGCGAAGCCGAAGGGATGGCCGGCCACAGTTTTTGCATAGGCCCTAAGGCAAGGCGAAAAGTTTAAAACATCAACATCCCCCGACTGAAGTCCGACCGCCTGAATCCTCCCTGAGGACAGATAGCACTGCCTGCCGGAGCTGGGCGCAGGTGAATGGCTTCGGCAGCACCGGGTTTTGGCTGTATTTTGCTGGGTCGAGCGCCCAGTCTTGCACCCCGGTCGTTGCGAGTATGAGCTTGTCCGCCAATTCGGGATGGTGCTGGCGCAAGCGCTGGACCAGTGCCCGGCCGCGAAATTGGAGGAGCGCCAGGTCCGCGATAATGACGTCCGGCTCCTGCGATTCCAGCGCTCGCAAAGCTTCTTCGGGCGTGGCGCACCCGGCCACGGTATAAGCCTCTGGCCCGAGCATCCGGGCAATGGTGCTGCGCACTACCGCCCTGCCGTCCAGGACCAGCACGTGGTGTCTGGTTGCCTTGGGCGGCCAATGTTTGGCGGCGGTTTCGGCCGGTTTCGGAGCGGCAATAAGAGGGAGACGAACTGTGAACACCGCTCCGCCTTGTTCGCGATTCGCCGCCTCGATGTCGCCGCCGTGCTGGCGTGCGAGTGTGCGGGATACGCTCAGGCCCAGCCCGGCGCCCTTGCTGGAACTCCTGGTGCTGAACAGCGGATCAAAGACGGACGCCAGGTTTTCCTGGGCTATGCCCGGACCGTTGTCAGCGACGGAGATGAGCAGTTCGCCGCCTTCGGCGCGGGTGCTGACGGTGATGTGGGCCGCGGTGCCAGCCTGAGGCGGCCCGACGGCCTGGGTCGCTTCCTCCGCGTTGGTCAACAGGTTCAGCACGATTTGTTCGATATGGTCAGGGTCAACCATTACGGCGGGGATATCCTCTGCGAAGTTCCGAACGACCCCGGTGTCCGCCTGTGGCGCCTGGTAGGAACGGACAGTAATTGCCCGTTCGAGCGGATCGTGGATGTCGGTAGGTCGGCGAATGAGTTGCGGCGGGCGTGCGAGGTGCAGCAGGTTGTCAATAATCCGCCGGCACCGTCGGGCCTCGTGCTCTATCTGCTCGAGGTCGTCCTGAAATTCGGCAGGGCAGGCGCCGGACTCCCGAAGGATTTCAACGAAGCCGAGCAGGGCGGCCAGGGGGTTGTTGAGTTCGTGGATTATGCTTGCCGCTGCCCGGCCGAGTTTGCCGGGCTGCTCTGTGTCCTTGGGCTTATCCGCCGCTTCTACCGGGCTGCCAGCCGCCATAGGGAGCTTTTGGAGTACCCCCTCGAGGATGCTTTCACAGGAAGGATGCCGGGCAGCGGGTTCGGCGACCACTTCAGTGCGCCGCTCCCCTGACAGGTGCCTGGCTGTTTCGCAAACAGCCCACACGTCGGCTCCGGGCCAGCGGCTGCGGACCTGGGAGAGCGCGTCCGCAACGTCGAGTTGAAAGCCGTCGAGAACGAAGGCGAACGGCTCTGTGGGCTTGCTGACGTCCAGCTCAGCAGTGGTTGCCGCTGCTATTGTTTCCAACCCTGCGGCGGTGAAGGCGCGCACAATGGTCTCGCGTCGGGCCTTATCAGTGCTGACTACTGCGACGAGTTTGCCGGTTTGCATCTCATCCCCTGGCGAAAAGTAACGCAGCGCAAATGCCAGCACACAAACACTGAAATGCTGCTAACTTATATGCTAAATAATTGCGTGGTGTCAATGCGAAACGGCTTGTTTTACGATTTATTGCAGTCGGCCTGTTCGCAGCGGAGGCCGTCCCCGGCTGCATCTGTCGCCCCGATACTTGAACCCGCCGCCTCGGTGTGCTAACATCGCTCCTCGCCACGACCATTTTTTCGGGGCCGGAACGTTGGCAAAAGCAATCACCAGACGCAGCGAAGACTATTCCAAGTGGTACACCGACATCTGCCTGCGGGCGGAACTGGCCGATTACGCGCCGGTCAAGGGCTGCATGGTCATCCGCCCGAATGGCTATGCCATTTGGGAGAACATCCGGAACGCGCTCGACTCTATGTTCCGCGAGACCGGACACCGCAACGCCTACTTCCCGCTTTTCATACCGGAGAGTTTCCTGAAGAAGGAAGCCGAGCACGTCGAGGGTTTCGCAGCCGATTGCGCGGTGGTCACCCACGGTGGTGGGAAGGAGCTCGAGGAAAAGTTATACATCCGGCCGACGTCCGAGACTATCATCTGGCACATGTACAAGAAATGGATTAGCTCCTACCGCGACCTGCCGCTTCTCTATAACCAGTGGGCCAACATCGTCCGGTGGGAGATGCGGACGCGCCTGTTCCTCCGCACCACAGAGTTCCTCTGGCAGGAAGGCCACACCGCTCACGCAACCGAACGTGAGGCCCGCGAAGAGACGCTGACAATGCTCGAAGTCTATCGCCGTTTCGCCCAGGACTACATGGCGATGCCCGTCATCTGCGGCAAGAAGACCGAGAGGGAGAAGTTCGCCGGAGCCGTCGATACCTACTCCATCGAAGCCATGATGCAGGACAAGCGGGCACTTCAGGCGGGCACCTCACACTACCTCGGCCAGAACTTCGCCAGGGCGTTCGACGTGCAATTCCAGAGCCAGGAAGGCCGACTTGAATACGTCTATGCCACGAGTTGGGGAGTGAGCACACGGCTCATCGGCGGGCTGATAATGACGCACAGCGACGACAACGGGCTGGTGCTGCCGCCGAAACTGGCCCCGACGCAGGTTGTGATCGTCCCAATCTGGCGGAGCGACCAACAGAGGGCGGAGGTCCTTGAGGCGGCGGGAAAAATCAAAAGTGTCCTTCAAGGCGTTTCGGTGGAGATCGACGACCGCGACAACGTATCGCCCGGATGGAAGTTCAACGACCACGAGGTCAAGGGAGTGCCCGTGCGCCTCGAAATCGGCCCGAAAGACATCCAGAACTCGCAGGTGGTCGCCGTTCGCAGGGATACCGGTGAGAAATCGACCACGCCGATGTCGGCGGCAGGCGAGGTTATTCCCAAGCTGCTCAGCCAGATTCAGGCGGCGCTATTCAATCGGGCGAAGGCACTGCTCGACGACAACTCGTACCCGGTCGAGACCTACGACGACCTCAAGTCCAAAGTCGATCAGCCTGGTGGGTTCCTCTATGCGCACTGGTGCGGCGGGCACGAGTGCGAGGACAGAATAGCCCGCGAGACTAAAGCCACCATCCGCAACATCGCCATTGATGCGCCGCGGGAAGAAGGCGCGTGCATCATCTGCGGCGAGCCCTCACCGCACCGTGTTCCCTTCGCCAAGGCGTATTAGGGGCCGCGCCGCCTGCGATTGTCACGCGTATGGCGGCGTGAACGCAGCTACTCGGGCCGCTCGCAAACTTTTCGAAAAACCGCAGTGATTCGTTCGGACGCGCGACCGTCCCAGCGGTCGGGGACGGAGGCAGCCTTGTTCTTTCCGGACACATCGCCCTATTCTTAGGTTGTGCTGTATCAAGCAGGGAATTGGGGGACAATTAGCACGGATGTTCGCGTCGGTGTGAATCCGTGTTCAGCTGGGACCGGTTCTTTTTCTTAACTCGGTGTATGGCACTTCGCCGACGGCCTTGTCCGCCGGCAGGGGCGCGTCCTCGTCAAGGTCAAGGCAGCGGAGGACGCCGGGCTCGACCTCCTTGTATCGGTATCCGCTTTCGCGGCAGACCATGATACCGCTCTTATCCGGGTTTTCGAGCGGGTGCCCGTGGCGGCTTATCCAACCGCGGCGCCTGGCAGGTGCCCCGACCATCAGGGCGTAGTCGCATACGTCCTTCGTGACGACGGCGCCTGCCGCGACGAAGGCATACCGGCCGCCGACGATGCCGCAAACGACGGTCGCGTTGGCGCCGATGGTTGCTCCCCGGCGGATGTGGGTCTTCTCGTAAATGCTGCGGCGGACCACCTGCGCCCGCGGGTTGATTACGTTGGTCAGCACGCACGAGGGGCCGAGGAATACGTCGTCCTCGATGACCAGCCCTGCGTAGATGGAAACGTTGTTCTGGATTTTGACGTGATTGCCTATCTTCGCGCCGCCCGCAACGAAGACGTTCTGGCCGAGCGAACAGTTCGCGCCGATCTCGGCGCCGGCCGCGACGTGGCAGAAGTGCCAGATTTTGGTGCCGGTGCCGACTGTTGCGCCTTTGTCGATATGTGATGATTTGTGTGCGAAGTAAGACACGCCCAGTTGTCCTCTGTGGTTATCCTGTCAGGAGCGGGTGTGCCTCGCCCGGCTGCGGCGCCGTCACATCGCAGTGGCGGATGTTGTGCACCAGTTCGATTGAAGGCCGTACGTCCTCGATTCCGAAGCCGCGGCCTGCGAGTGTTTCTTCGTAGACCTTTGTATGCAGGTCGGTAAAGCCGGTGGAGAACTCGAGTTCCTCGCCGTCAACAGTTATGGAGCGGAAGGTGACGTTTCCGGCTTCTTGCTGTTCCGGCGGCAGGTCGTCCGCGTCCAGCGAGAGGTACCAATGGACCGTGGCCCACTCGAGTTCGAGCGCCCCTGCCATTTTGTCCACTGCTGCGAGATGCACGGTGTTTTTGGTGGGCTGGCCGAACAGCCATATCAGGAGGTCGAAGAAATGGACTCCGATGTTCATAGCTATGCCGCCCGATTTCTGCTCGGAGCCTTTCCAGGAAACGCGATACCACCGACCCCGAGAGGTGATGTATGTGAGGCAGACATCTTTGCGGGTGCGGTGCGGTTCGGCCTCCAATTTTTGTTTCAATGCGATGAGGGACGGGTGCTGGCGAAGCTGAAGGACGGTGTACACGCGGCGGCCGAACTCCTCCTCCAGCTCTGCGAGTTGGTCGAGGTTCCAGGGGTTGATGACCAGTGGCTTCTCGCAAATGACGTTCGCCCGGACCCTCAGCCCGAGCCGCACGTGCGCGTCGTGAAGGTAGTTCGGCGAGCAGACCGTAAGGTAGTCGATTTGCTTCTCATCGCCGCTTCGCCGGAGTTTCTCGAGGAGGCGGTCGAAGCGTTCGATCTCGACAAATGACCGGGCGTCGGGGAAGTAGGAGTCGAGTACGCCTACGGAGTCGTGCGGGTCAACAGCGGCCACGAGCCGGTTGCCGGTGTCGCGGATTGCCTTCAAGTGTCGTGGGGCGATGTAGCCCGCTGTACCGATTAGCGCGAAGTTGCTCATTTGGCGTGTCAAGACGCTCTTCGTTTCGTTCGAATTATCCAACAGCGGGTACGGAGTTCTGCCGAACGTGAAGGTATTCTAGTGGGGGCGTGTGCGGGTGTCAAGCGCATCGCCTGCCCGCACACCGCCGCCCACCCCTCTTAGGGGGGTACTATGTACCTCCGCGTTTCCGCAGGCTCGCGGAACATGGGTTGGTTGCTTGCACGCAGCATTGTAGAATGAGCACGAACGCTGAGCTTGCCCGGTGAGGAGCTCATCGTGGTATCCTACCGAAACGGGGTTTTCAAGCCGGAGTCCTGACGCGTGGCGACAAAAGTCGAAATCAGTAAACGGTTAGTGCTCATAAACTCCGCGGGCACGTTTGGCACGAGGCTGCTCAGCGTATCGGTGTTCGTCTGGGTCCAGCAATACCTGCTCAGACGGATCAGCCCCGAAGAGTACAGCCTCTTGCCTATCCTTGCAGCGGTGATGGTCTTTACGCCGCTAGTGTCGATTGCGTTGACCGGCGGCATCGCGCGATATGTCACCGAGGCATACGCAAGGGGAGATGAACGCAGGGTGACACAGATCGTGTCGACCATGTTCCCTCTGTTGCTGGGCACCGCTTTGCTCGTTCTGGCTGGCGGCTGGGTGTTTTCCTGGTACGTGGATAGCGTGGTTACCATTGCGCCCGACCGCGTGTGGGACGCAAGGATCATGATGGCGCTCATGGTATTCACCTTTGCATTTCGGCTGTCGGCGACGCCGTTTCGATTGGGAACGTACGTGCGGCAGAGGTTCGTGCTGCAAAACGCTATCGAATTCGGTTCCCAGTTGGTCTTCCTGACGGTCTTGTTCGTGCTCCTGTACGCTGGGGGGACCCACGTGATGTGGGTGGTTGTGTCAAACGCCATTATGAACCTCTGCGATGTACTAGTTCTGACGACCGTCTCACGTCGCCTTGTGCCTTCGCTCCGATGGAAGATTCGCGAGTTCCGACGGGACCTGGTGAAGCCTTTGACGACGTTCGGGGGCTGGACCTTGGTCTCACATATTGCCGTGATGGTCCGAACGGCTGCAGCTCCCCTCTTCTTGAACAAGCTGACCTCGGCGGTCGAAGTTACGTCGTTCCATGTGGGCTCGTTGGCAGACCGACAGATATCGGCATTCGTGAACCGGGCATTCATTCCTGTGCAGCCGGCCCTGATCGCCATGCACACCACTGGGCAAAAGGAGCGGATGGCGTATACGTACATGCGGATAGGGCGGCTTGCCATGTGGGCAGCGCTGTGTGTCGCTGTACCCCTGGCTGTGTTCGGGAAAGAGTTTTTCCAGCTTTACTTGCGCGAGACGTACTCGATGTACGCCTCCGCCGGCGTCGTGATGGCCATCCTCCTGGCTTACTATCCACTGCTATACGCCACTGGTGGGCTAATGCGGATCTCCATCGCCACGGCGCAGATACGCCCGTTCGCATTGATCGAGATTGCCGGGCAATTGGCGAACGTCGGGTTGATGGTCTACCTGGTTGGCTACATGCAGCTGGGAGCTATCGGGGCGGCACTGTCGATTTTCTCGACGGGTGTGTTGACCAGTTTGCTCGGGCTCTGGCCGCTCGGGTTGCGGATGCTGGGCCTGGGCTTCAACCAGTTTGTGAGGGAGACGTTGTGGCCGGGTCTGGTTCCTGCCTTGGTGGGGGTGATTGCATGCACGGGGTTGCGCGTGCTTGTTCGGCCCTCCAGCTGGCTCGAATGGGCCGCTTGCTGCGCGTTCGGGATGGTGATATATTGTGTGACGCTACTGGTATTTTGCCTTCGGCCGGCGGATTCCAACGACCTGAGGCGGATTCTGGCGAAGATCGGCCTGGCGGGATCAAAAGGGAATTCATTATGCTCATAATCGCCATACCAAAAAGTGCTAGCACGTCTTTGCTGGACACGTTGGGGAAGTTACACGGTGTTCCCTCAGAACAGATGTTTTTCAGGGAAAAACCAATCCCCTCCGATCTGAGAATTCTTTATCGATACCATTCAGACATACGTGAAATCGACGCAGAACAGGCAAAGCTGTTTTCAGGAAGAGATCGATTCTTCAAGCAACACATCCCCCCCACCATAAACAACTTGCAGTTGTTGAGGGGCGCAAAAAAGGTCATCCTGTTGAGAAAGCCAGAGGAGATTGTCGGGGCCTACTATCGTGCGTACAGGAGAGGATTGGAGATGCGTTCTAAAGAAATCTCGGACACCCACACACTATCGGAGTGGATGCAGATAGCTGAGGAGAACGGATTGCTCGAGGACCTCAGGTGGTTCTACAAAACATGGCTGGACGAATCCCAAAAACACACTGAGGTCAATCTGGTCATAAAATATGATGATCTGCTCCGCGATCCGAAAAAAACCATGAACATGGTTGAAGAGTTTTTTGATTTCCCTGTTTCTGAAGAGGTCGTCCTGTCGAAGAAGCGGTATTCAAGACGCCCATCACACAAGGCCTTCTTGCACTTTCTTGCCAAGAAACTCTACCCTGTTATCGATAGTCATCCCAGATTATACCGCTCTTTACGTTTCTTACGTTTCCTGAACAAACTCATTGTAAGGCCCTAGCGGAATTGCCGTCTGGTGGAGCACCTTGTTAGCTGGTTTTTGTCTTATGATACAGACTTCGAACAGGGTTGAATAGACCAATCGCTTTCAATATATTTACGACTATAGACTTTGATAAATACTTTATTTTGTAAGGAGGGATTGGGTAAAGCTTTCTAAGCCGTTCAACGTTCGCGCTACGACAGGTCGGACGACACAACCAGTTAAGGAGAAATAATACGGAAGGAGAAATAATGCAGAGGGCACTATTTGTAGCGTACCCGGACTCCAATGTCAAGGTTGCACACACGCTGGGCCGCTATGCGGCCATGCAGGGCTGCAAGGTGGACTACTATGTGCCCCGCCAGCGTGCCCATCGGTATGGCGACCACTTCGCAGAATTCGGCTTCACCGAACCGTACGACTTTGGCACGATTGAACAGTTGCTTCTGCAAAAAAGAACAGACGAATCGGTGGAGGCCGTATTCCTTTGTCTGACCGGCCCAGAACTGCTTCCATTCTTCAAGATTTTCAACGAAAAATATAAGAGTGCGACCGGCGCGCGCCCCATTACGTGCACCGGCTACTGGGGAATGACTTTTGGCAACTTAATCGGCGGGTATCTGGCCCGGTCCGGGGGCGACATCTTTTGCGTAAACAGCCGCTACGATTACAGCGTATTGTCAAGAGCGGCGGCCGATCTGGGCATCCCTTCAGACAACATAGTGCACACCGGGCTCCCCATTCTGGATGGTCCACACAAGACACAGTCAATCACGAGGGAAGACGCCATGCTTTTCGCTGCCCAGCCCACGATCCCTGCGTTGTATTTTGAGCGTCTCTATGTTCTTGAACGACTCGTGAGCTACGCACGGGGCAATCCTTCCACAAGAGTCTATTTCAAACCCCGACATCGATTGAATCAAACTACCTTGCATGAGGTAAAATACCATTATGAACTTCTTCTTCGCGAACTGTCGGAAAAAGGGCCAATCCCGGACAACTTTATACTGACCTACGAGCCGATTCTGGACCTTCTCCGGAAAGTTGGACTGTGTCTTACGATCAGTTCGACTGCAGCGTTTGAGGCGCTGGCGCTTGGTTGTCCGGTGGGGATTATTAGTGACTTCGGGCTGAGCGAAGGAATGGGAACGAGCAAGTTTGCCGGAAGCGGGTTACTCACAAGGTTTCGGGATATCTCCAACGCGTGGCAGAACTCTCTGCGGCAATCCTGGCGCACCGACCACTTTACATGCGATGGCCGGAACACCGAACGAGTCTTCAAGCGCGTCTGCAACGTCGTGGAAAAACAAAAGTCCTCCGGGCACACACTCCCGCTACGCAAATTACCCATGGCAGAGCTGAAGGCCGATTATGCGGACTTTCTCGACCGTGTGTCCGGCCAGGAATCCCACCGAGGGGGACCACCCCCGTCGCCGGTAAAACGGTTCTTGGCGCAACTCGCGAGACGCACAATCGTCTGGATGTTCAAGGTGGCTTCTCGGATCAAGGGAGTTGACGAGCTCCTCAAGAGGGCTTACATGGATGTCCGAGGAGACAATGAAAAACGATAAGTAGAGTGCCATCATGCGGAATAGGGCATCCGTCATTACCCCCCGACACACTCGCCGTCATCCCTGCACGTGGCGGGTCGAAGGGCATTCCGAAGAAGAACATCGCGCCGCTCTGCGGCAACCCGCTGATCGCGTGGACGATCGAGGCGGCACAGGTGGCGGAGCACTTCGACCGCGTGGTCGTCTCGACCGACGATGGCGAGGTCGCGGCCGTCGCACGCCAGTACGGCGCCGAGGTGATCGAGCGGCCGGCGGAACTGAGCGGCGATACGGCTCTTTACGTTTCTTACGTTTCCCGAACAAACTCGTTGTAAGGTGCTAATCGTTCCGGTGATGCCTTGGTTCAGCGTGATTTGGTTGATACCCGGACAAGTTCCCAACGATGTGTCTGCCAACAGGAGAGGCGTGAACCATCTTGCCCCTCTGCGGTCCTCTCCGAAGCGAAGTCCCGGGCCAGGAAGCGGACTGAGGGGATGTGTTGCTCTACCAGTCCGGCCAGTTGAGGCCAGTTCCCCCTCCACTGACGCCTTTTCGCTTCCTGGATGAACGTGTAGGTCGGAATTCCGAAAAGGTACCTGACATAGAACAGAGACGAGGATAACGCCGAAATGCAGCAGCTCGGGCGCAAAGACTTCGCGAAAAGCTCTACTGGCCAAGTGTGGTCATCATAGAAGCTACAGGGCTTGACTGACGGCACCCTGAGGACAAGTTCGTCCAGAAAAGGCGGACTCGCCCGCGGATGCTCCTTCCATAGTGGCGTGAGCCCGGCATGTTCAACAGCCCGCGCCACGTGCACATACATGTCGAGTTCCTCTTCCCAAGACATAAGCCAGCACCCTGATAATGGCTGGCCCATGATAAGCGCGAGCTTATGCCCCGCGGGATGTTGTGCAGTGCTTTCGTCGATCCCGATTTCCTTGACCGTTGCGTTAATCACCGATAGAACCGTTTCGCGCTCGGTCGGGACCAGGTTAGCCTGCCTGAGGTGCGCTGGAATTGGCAGATCAAGCGGCAGCATATGGACGCGGGTCAGCCGTCGAAGGCTGTCTCGGGGAATCCGGAAACATGGGGATGGCGGCCTCCGTCTTCCCCGCCGGGCGGGCCTGAGCAACCATCGCATATACCTTGCCAACTCCATGGGGTGAAGAACTAGGCTGGGCAAGAACGTTTCAGGCTGATACGTCCCCAGTCCGTCCTCATAGAAGACGACCGCTGCGCGACGAAAGGCCTCCATTGCGACCCTCTCGGGTGTGGCGTGCAGCTTGCACACCCATACTTCGTCGGCGTCGGACACTCCGATTCGATCCTGGAGAGCGCTGCTCGCCAGTGAAGAGCAAGTGCCGAAAGGCATGTCTGGAGGCTCGACAATGTCGCCAACCCATTCAATTCGGCGCCAGTCCCAGACGCACCTGGCGATCCGCACCATCGTCTCTCGGGCGCGTTCCGAAAGGCCGTATCCGTACAGGAGCAAGTAGTCCTCTGATGTTCCGCGGAGAGTGCGGGATTGCTGTCTGATTGCGGACGCAGCAAGAATGATCTGCCACGGGCCGACGGCGGATACGACGCGCCTCAACGTCCTGGGCACAGTGTAAGCCTGTCCACTGTTGCCTGGCATCATGTCGTAGAACTCACTTGCAATGCCGCCGAAGCTTCTTCATCAGGGGGATCTCGGCCTCGATCACACGCTTAACGCCGTCGCCCATCGCAGATTCGGCCGCGTGGATATCGCGGCACAGGCGCTGCAAGCCGTGCGGCTCGACTGAGGCTGCCTGGTCGCTGCCCCACGTCGCGCGGTCGAGGGTGATGTGCCGTTCAATCACGCAAGCGCCGAGAACCGACGCCGCGGTCGACGTGGCCAGGCCGACCTCGTGGCCCGAGTACCCCACCGGCACCCCATACCTCGCCTTCAGCGTCTGAATGCACCTCAGGTTCAGATCTTCGTTCTTGGCTGGATATGTTCCCACACAATGCATCAGGATCAGGTCCTCCTTGCCGAGCAGTTCGACCGCGTGGTCGATCTGCTCGATGGTGCTCATCCCGGTCGAGAGAATGATTGGCCGCCCGAAGCGGCGGTGATATTTGAGCAGGCTGTCGTCCGTGAGACACGCCGAGCCAATCTTGTAGCAGACTGGATCAAACTGCGCCATGAAATCCACTGACGGCTCGTCCCAGCAGGAGGCGAACCAGACGAGGGGCTTCTCGCGGCAGTAGGCGTCAATCTGCGCGTAGGCGTCCCGGCCGAACTCGACCCGCTTGCGATACGCCATGTAGGTCATGATGCCCCAAGGCGTTTCGCGGAGGACGTCGCGCTGGTTGGGCGGCACACACAGCTCCGGTGTCCGCTTCTGAAATTTCACGGCGTCGCAACCGGCCAACATGGCGGCATCGATCAGGCGCTTGGCAGTATCCAGGTCACCGTTATG